>JBGRQB010000106.1:0-14838 GCA_041725875.1 Rhodothermaceae bacterium | reverse complement strand
CTGGTCGTAACGACTGTTCTTCAGCTCTTGTATACACCAATGGTACAGGTAACTATTCATACTTTTACCCTTCTGTTAGTTCTTCATGGATCTTTTCAGAAACATTTGATTTACCTGCTGCATTTTCTTTTGCTAAGCTTCGCGCCTCATGGGCTCAGGTTGGTAACGATACTGATCCTTATGTCATTAACAAAGGCTATAAAATAGAAAATTGGCAAACTGATAGTGGAAATAGCTACTTAAATGCAAAATCTACTACATTAGTTGATCCAAGTATTAAGCCAGAGCGTAAAAATTCTTACGAAGTGGGGTTAGATATGCGCTTATTCAGCAATAGAATTAATGCTGATATTGCATATTACAATGAAACAATTAAAAACCAAATTTCAACCATCCCTCTTCCTGCCGAATCAGGCTTAAATGAAATGCTAACCAATGTTGGATCGATGACCAACAAAGGATTTGAACTTTCATTGGGTTTTGTTCCTATAAAAAACAAGAACTTCCAATGGGAATCAACATTTAACTATTGGAACAACACCACTAAAATCTCAGAACTTCGCGACGAAGTAGGAGAATACAAAACGCTTGCTGGAAACCCAGCATACGGTAATTACCGCGTTGCATCTGTAGCTTACGAAAACGGTGAATACGGCGTACTTATGTCTGACACCAAACCTCTTGAAGATGAAAATGGGAACAAAATCTTAAGCTGGAACGACGGTGTTAGAGGTGCTTACTACACAAGAAGCTACGAAGTTCAAGAAATTGGTAAAATTAACCCTGACTTTGAAGGTTCATGGAGCAACTCATTCAAATATAAAAACTTTTCTCTTTCTGTTTTAATGGATGCTCGTTTTGGAGGGCATATTGTTTCCTATTCGAACAAATACGGAACTGCAAATGGAACCATGGAAACTTCACTCGATTATCGCGATGAAGCTCATGGAGGTATTACTTGGACCAGCCAATACGGCGATACAGAAGGACAGGTTTTTCACGATGGTGTTATTCCTGATGGTGTTTTTAACGCCGATCAAATTGTTACTGCTCCTAACGGAGAAAAAGTAAACGTAGGAGGAATGACTTATAAAGCAGCTTACGATGCTGGTTACATTGAGCCTACACATGCTAGTTATTATACTTACCGCAATAATTCTTGGAGCACAGGTGTTGTTAACGACGACTGGGTGAGCGAAGTAAATTACATTGCATTAAGAAATATTTCTATTGGTTACAATCTTCCAAAAAGTATTGCTCAAAAAATCAAGGCTCAAAACATGTATGTGTCTTTAAATGCACGCAACCTGCTTTACTTGTACAACTCGCTTCCTAACCACTTAAATCCAGAAAGTTTTAGAGGAACTACAAGTAACTACTCTTACTTCGAGCGTAACTTTACACCATACACCGCCACCTACACAATGACTCTTAGCATTGACTTTTAACAATTAAATTCCAGAAAAAAATGAAATCTACATATAAAATAATATTTGCTCTGCTCTTCATCCTTGGTTTTGGATGTAGCAGATCCGACTTTGCAGATTTAAATACCAACCCTTCGGAATTAGCCAATCCTGACTTAAGGTTCTCCATAACCAAAGCAATTGAGCAGATGTATGGCAACGACTATACAATTTGGTTTTATAACAATTTCGACTACATATTTCCATGGACACAAGTAAGTACTGAATCAGGTGGTAACGGTGCCGATTTCAATCAAATGGGAGCATATGCTAACCAAAACATCTACAAAGCACTGCTTCCTCAAACAATGGATGTTAGACACCGAATTGACGAATTTAATGAAGCAGATAAAGCTCGCTATCAAGCAATTTATTCGATGACTTACCCAATACAGATTGCTACTGCACTTACTATTACCGATAACATTGGTTCTATTACTTACACCGAAGCCGGTATGGCTCCATATACCAATCCGCCATTACTTACTCCGGCTGTAGATAATCAGGAAAAATTATTTAATACTTGGTTAGAAGAATTAGACAAAGCCATTACAGGATTAGCAACTGAAAATCAGTTTGCAATAGGAGATCAAGACCTTATCTACAATGGTGATTACGCAAAATGGGCAAAATTCTGTAATCTGCTTAAGCTAAAAATTGCAGCTCGTCTTATAAATAAAGATCGTGCAAAAGCAATTAAAATTGCAGAAGAAGTAACAAGTTCCGATGCTGGATACATGAACAGCTTAAGTGAAGACTTTATTTACCAAAGAGAAATAAAATACTATGGCCCTGGCGAATACATGGGAATTGGCTACGGAAGTAAACATCTTTTTGATTTCTTAAAAGTAAACAAAGACCCTCGTTTACGTTTTATCTTTGAGAAAAACCACTTTAACGGAGAAGTAGTACAAGCTTTTATTGACGCTAAGAAAGATTTACCTTCTTACGTTGAAACTCTTGTTGAATACGACGAAGATGGAAATTTTGCTGCTTGGAAAGGTGATGGAGAACCTTGGGTACGTTACCATGGCGTTCCACTTTCCCCTGATGCAAAATTTGATCCTGAAAACAACAAATATTTTAACCAGTCTGCAAGCAATAAAATTGGCACCAAAACTTATAGTGCTACCTCATTATACTCGGAAAAGTTAATGCAAACAAACTATGTATATACTTATCCTACAAAACCTGGCGGTAGAATTATTGAACTCAAAGACAACGAACCTCCTTTAAATGTAATTCTTGGAACCTCAGCAGAAACCAATTTATATTTGGCAGAATTCAAACTTTTAGGAGCTAATTTATCAAATACTGCTCAAGAATATTTTAACCATGGAGTTGAGTTGTCTATTCAACGTGCCGACAAATTTGCTGAGCACCAAGAAATGCCGTATTACAAAAAAGATCCAATATATACTAGTGAAAAAGATCAAGAAGCTGGAGCTACGAAACTTCGTGCTAATGAAATTTCTGATCTATTAGCAAAAGATGCATATGATCTTTCTTCTGACGCACTTGAAAAAGTATACATTCAGCAATTCATTAACTTTATGAATACGCCAAACGATGTTTGGACTACAGTGCGTCGTTCTGGTTGTCCGAAAAAAGGAAGTTCTTACTTGGCTTGGGAAGAGTTTACTCTTAATGGTTCATCACTTCCTGTGCCTCGTCGTATGACAGTAAATACGCCTACTGCTGACGACATAAACTACACAAACAAGAAAACTGCTATTGACGAGCAAGGTTTTACTAGTGGAACTCCAAAACCATCAATATTAAATACCGAAAGATTGTGGTTCGACCAAGAAAACCCAGCATATGGTGCTGGTCCTAAAAAATAAATAAAGTCTTACACTTTATATCAATACTTTAACCGCTGTTCTATAAAAGAACAGCGGTTTTTTTTCATCTATACCCCTACCCTTACTTTCTGCTGCTACTTCATTTTAAGATTTGCCACTATTCTCTTAAAATCAAAAATTCTGCTATTTTTACTAGCTAATATTTTTTACTTTTTAGCTAAGCTTTAATAAATTACTTAACCATAAAAGTAGAGATCAACAAAACGAGCATATCAAAATTCGCAATTAAAATCAGGCAAATTCTTTATATTCAGAGCAACAGAGATCTGTTGCTCTAAAAAAAACAACTTAAATCACATGAAATCCAACACATTACTTACGCTACTAGCTATATTTTACATAAATACTACAAGTTGGGCACAAATTGAGAATCCTGTAAAATCGTTCATAATTGATAATAACATCATAGAACTTACTTTTGAGAAAACACCTACTACAATTGAACTTGCATCAATAAAAGATAAAAGGAACAATAGCTCTTTTGAATTTCAGAATCAAAAAGGATTTTTAAGTGATACTCTTCACAAAATTCAAGATATTACTTTAAATAAAACAGCTCAGAATCTAAACGAACTTGTAATTGAATACGATAGCTATACTCTAAAAACAATTATTAAAACCTACAACAATGCTGCAATAGTAGCTTTCGATTATTACATAAAAACTAAAACAAGAAATTTAAATTTCACCCCAAAAACAACTGAACTTTTCTCATTCGATATAGCACAAGCGAACTGGCAAGGTGAAAGTATTGAATTTTTTGATCAAACAGATCATACCAACGAATTAGTTCTTCATCACAAGTTTTCACCTAGGGACACTTTGAAAGGAAATATTCTTACATTATTTAACAAAAAAGAAAATAAAAGCCTGTTCCTTTTAAAAGAATCTCCTACTGTTGTGGCTCAGCTATATTATCCTGGTCACGATTTTAAGATAAATAAAAATCATATAAAAGTTTGTGGTGCTGGTATTTCAAACAAAGACCTAAATTCTAAAGAATGGACAAAAACATATAGCGTAGTTTTTGGTTTTGCCGATAATAACGAAACAAATTTGCTAAAGACTTTAAGGGCTTATCAAAAAGAAAGTAGAAAATACAATTCTCATATTGATGATATGATAATGATGAATACCTGGGGAGATAGAAACAGAGACGCCAGAATTAGCGAAGAATTTATCCTTAAAGAACTAAAATATGCTGCTAACTTGGGAATTACTCATTATCAAATAGACGATGGCTGGCAACAAGGATTGTCCAAAAACTCAGCAAATCCGGATGGAAATGTTTGGGATTTATGGAAAAAAGAAGAATGGCAGGCACATGCAAAACGTTTCCCTAATGGCTTAGAACCCGTAATTAAAGAGGCAAAAAAGCAAGGGATAAAGCTTGGCCTCTGGTTTCATCCAAGTAATTATAACAACTACGAAAACTGGGAGCAGGATGCAGAGATTGTTACTCAATTATTTAAAAAGTATAGTATTCAGTATTTTAAAATTGATGGAGTAAAACTTAAAAATAAACAGTAGAATATCAGAATTTGTCACATTCGGATAAGCAGCCTAATAAACTTTTTATCTTTTAAATTTAACTCAGTTAATAATATCTTTTTGTATTTAGAACATTAAAAAGTATATTTAACCAATTAATTTAACTAACTAATTAAGAAATTGTGATTATGGTTAACTCAGAACTTAAAAAAACGTGGTTCGGGCATTATCAATCTAGTCCGGAGCAACTAAAAAAAATGGCGGATGTCAAAGGACTGATAAGTGCATTTAATGCAAATATTGATGCAGTTATCAAGATTTCAGGCAAAAAAATAGAAGAAATTATTGCAAAATTTAATATGAATCAGGAAAATCTCCTGTCTGAAAATGAAAGAAGAATCAGAACAATTGAAGATTCCATACGGGGATTAATCAACTGTTTTAAAGGCGGAATTGCCGAAGAATGGCTGATTGAAGAAAAATCTGTGTTTGACTGGCTGAATGAAAACATCGGATATGATAACCTCCAGATGGGTGGACAGGGAGGAATAGTTGCAAATGTTATGGCAACTTGCGGTGTTCAGGATGTTTATGTGCACACAGCTTCTTCACCAAAAGAACAGTCAAAACTTTTTCAGGATCTTCCTAATCTTAAAAATGTAAATCCCGAAGGGGAACTGCAGGAAGCATTTTCCGTTGACAGAAAAAATGATATCCCTTTAATCCACTGGATTATTGAGTTTGATAAAGGGGATACATTAAATGTTAACGGCGAAAGTTTTACTTGTCCCAAAGCCAACCGCTTTATAGCAACTTACGATCCTTTAAACTTCAAACTTGCAATTGATGAAGCGTTCGACAAAAAAATGTGTGAAGCTTCAACAAAATTTGATTACATAATTCTTTCAGGCTATCAGATGCTGCAAAGAGAACTTTCAGATGGTACATCAGGTATGGAAAGAATTGATGAATCTATTAAAAGGGTTGAAAACTGGCGCAAAAATAATCCGGGTAACATAATGCACTTTGAAATTGCATCTACCCAGGATAAAGATATACGCAAATATCTTGTAGATAACCTTGCGGGTAAAGCTGACAGCGTTGGCTTTAACGAGCGCGAACTTATTGATATACTTGAAGTTATCGGTGAAGAAGAACTTGCCGCTTTGTGCGATAAGGAAACCAGCAGCAGTAACTTGTTTAAAGGAATGGTAAAAGTTTTTGAATATATGAAATGCCCGCGCATCCAGCTTCATATGTTTGGTCTCTATGTTACTTTACAGAAAAAAGATTATCAGGTAACACCTTTACAAAACCGAAGAGGAATGCAGCTTGCGGCAAACATTGCAGCAACAAAAGCGGGAACAGGTGCAATAAACTCCAAAGATATATTGTTATGGTCAAAAGATAAAGAAGTATCTGATACCGGCCTAAATGAATTAAAAAACCTTTCCGAGACAGTTACTGAACTTTACGGTGAAAATAATTTGTCTGAAGAGGGAATATTCACTAACAACGAAATTGAAATAATTGCAGTACCAACAATAATTATAGAAAAACCAATTACACTTGTAGGTATGGGAGATACAATCTCTTCAATATCTCTTGTTGGCGCTCAATAAAAGATAAAATATAGATTTTGAGAAGCCCGGTTTATCAGCCGGGTTTTTTATTATCTCTTCCGTAAAACTCCTTACCATTTTATTGTAGTAATATTCTTATCATACATTACATAAAAACAAAACGCAATTGAACACAAATATCGGTTATGGGATCAGAAAAATAAGATTTTTGTTTCGAGTTTAATAATATTCATAAAAAGATCTTGATCGTTATCGTTATTTGTACTAAGTTTAGATAAATGTAATTATCAGTTGTTTACTTGTCATATCACTTCTTTAATCTGTAACATTCCATTAATATCCGGTTTCTGTAGTTATTATTAATTTTGTTCCGATAAGAGAAGAATGGAAGAAAACTGTAAATAATAGAAGATAAGAGGATGTTAATATCCTTAATTAAATAAAAAAAGCACCGGCAGAGCTCTTGGTGGAAAACTACCGGCGCACATTCTAAAACCAGAACTGCAAAATTTGAGAACCAAATTTTATAGCCGTTCTAGATTCTAAAATATAACCAAAATTTTGGTTGTATGAAAATTTCGGAGGATTTGTGTACAAGTACATTAATTATCTCGCTTTAGTTCTTATTATTTCTTCATTCGGGTATGCCACGGAACTGGCAAAATTAAAGGGCGTTGTTAGCGAAGCAGGTTCAGGAGAAATAATTCCGGGGGCAAATGTTTTAATAGAAAATACAAGTTACGGAACCGTTACTAATATAAAGGGGGAATTTTATTTAACAACCTTGCCGGAAGGTGAGTATAACGTAAAAATTTCTTCAATTGGATATGTACCTGTTGTTAAACCGGTTATTGTTAAAAAAGGAAAAACCATTGAAATGGATGTTGTGCTTGAGAGGACAGTCTACGATATGGACGCAATTGTTGTTACAGGTACCCGTTTCGAAACTATTGCCAAAAATATTCCGCAAAGTGTAAGTGTTGTAACAACCAAAGACCTGGAAATGCAGCACGCCAAAAGTATTGATGATGCTTTAATTAATACGCCCGGAGTCTTCTTTCAGAGGAGTCAGGGACTAGGCACAACTACCAGTCACGCCGGAATAAGAATGAGAGGAACCGGAGCTGCAAACAGAACTCTTATTATGAAAGACGGAATTCCGATTAACAGTACCAACTCAGGCGGTGTTGCTCTTTGGAGTACAATAGGCGTTAACGGAGTTGACAAAATCGAAATTGTAAGGGGAGCCGGATCTGCATTGTATGGCTCAAATGCAATGGGTGGCGTTGTTAATATGATTTCCGCTTCTCCGAGTCCCAGACTCGGGATAAAAGGGCACGCAGAATTTGGAACCTTTGGTACAAGCTCGGTTGGGTTAAAAGTAAGTAAAGCTTTTAACAAATTCGGGTTTGTTGTAAATGGAGAACATAAAAGATTTGACGGATACGAATATATGAAAGATGATGTATGGAAAGAATATTACATCAAACCGCAAAATGAATTCACAAACATAAACACCAAACTTGAATATAAATTTACCCCAACTTCTGTTCTCGATTTTTCAGTTGAACACCACAGCGAACAGCCGGAAAAGGGAACCTCTACAAAATATGATATGGATAGTAAACAGAATCGCTATTCCTTAAGATACAACAACTACAGTGATATTTTAAGCTACAGCGGATCTTTATACTATAGTGACAGAGATTATTCAAGTGTTGCAACAAAATATGATAAAACAACAGGATCTCATACAAAACCTTATTACGAATCAGATATTCCTGAAACACAGCTTGGCTTTATCGGGTATATAACTGTTAAACTTCCTCAATCGCTTGGCAAAAATGTCAATCAAAAAGTTACTTTCGGGGTTGACGGCAAACATAGTGAAAATGAATCTACATACAATTATACCTCCGGCAAAAGATTTTACGAAGGTGTGCAGAATCTTTATTCAGTATTTGTGAATGATGAAATTGCAATCGGAAAATCACTTAATCTTAGTATTGGTTTAAGATACGACTGGTGGAATACGGAAAAAGGAAGCTTCTTTGATAACACAAAAAAAACTGATGTTGTTATAGATTATCCTACCGGGACAAAAAGCAGATTTTCCCCAAAAGTCGGATTGGTATATCATATAAATGACGATGCAAGATTACGCGCAAATTATGGAACCGGATTCAAAGCTCCCGGATTATTTTATATGTACAGATCAGCTCCAAAAGGTTCAACCAAATTTATGATTGGTAACCCTGATCTGGAACCGGAAGTAATGAATATGTCATTGGATATAGGCGCGGATATTAAATTCTTCAATAAGCTTGAAGCTAATGTAACATACTTCCAAAGTAACTTTGAAGATTTTATCTACTCAAAGACTTTATCAAAATCAGAAATACCTTCATTTTACACACCTTCAGAAGGTATAACTGTTGTTCAATATACAAACCTGGGTGAAGTAGCAATAAAAGGAATTGAAGCCAGTTTGAATTATAATATATCAAGATACTTTTCTGCATTTGCAAACTTCACACACAGCAAAAGTGAAATCAAAAAACATAATGAAAACTCTGAACTGGAAGGAAAAAAGCTTGAAGATAATCCTGATACATTTTTTAACCTTGGGATAAAATATAATAATCCTAAAATATTAAGCGTGGCTCTCTGGTTAAGACATACAGGCAGTCAGTTTTCAGATGCAATGAACACAAATGAAGTTGACGGATATGAGATTGTTGACTTAAAAGTTCAAAGAGAAATCTATTCCGGAATTTCATTATCAATGAGTGTTTATAATCTTTTTGATAAAGAATATTACTCATACTACAGCTCTGCCAAATCTTATTCACTTGGTGTTCCGAGAACACTTCTTTTTGGAATTTCTTACGAATATTAAAATTTATTTATATACCTGGCACCGTTGTTTCTACTAGCACACTCAGAGCAACGGTGCACTTTAAAAACTACTATTGATGAAAAAATTATTTAAATACTCAAAATTGTTACATAAATACCTGGGATTGTTTTTAATACTCTACGCTGTTTATATGAGCATCTCCGGTATTTTGTTAAATCACCCTGATTTAATTAAAGATGTTTCTGTCCCTTCCGCATTTATTCCACAACGTTTTATGATTAACTCCAACTGGAACAGAAAATCGATGACAAAAATTGTTGATCAAGATAATCTGTTGTACCTTGCCGGCAGTCAGGGAGTTTGGAAATCTGAAGATAAGGGGAGAAGTTTTAAGCAATTAAAAGAAGGATATCCTGAATCTGCAATGGGCAGACGAACAAATGATATCCTGCTTGCAGATACACTATTATTTGCAGCCTCTGAAACGGGACTTTTTGTTCTAAATATAAATGAAAATAAATGGAAGGAAATAAATCTTGAAACTTCCGATCCCGTGAAGAAAATACTTCTGGTTAGTGATAAATTATATGTATTTTCTTCATCCCATGTTTTTATCGGTAACATAGATTACAAAAATTCAAAGTTCGAAAAAATCACTCTTGAAGCAGATATGGGGGATGAGAAAATATCTTTGTTCTCACTTATGTTCGATTTACACAGTGGAGAGATTTTCGGGTTGCCGGGAAGATTGCTGTATGATGCTGCCGGAGTAATGATTGTATTCTTATCTTTTTCCGGTATCTATATGTGGTACTTTCCATGGCGGAAAAAGAAAAAATCAAAAGCAGGATCAAAAAAACTTTTCACCTGGTTTTATAAACACCATTTTAAGATTGGAATTATTTCCGCCACGTTGGTTTTAATAATAGGTGTGACAGGCATTTTTCTTTTAAGACCATTAAGCAGAGTTATTGCAGGAAAAACTATAAGCAAAAAAAACTATCCCGGATTTTTACCTGATAATAATTTTGAAGGCAGAATTAAAAACGCAATTTATGATGAAGAGAATGAACAAATTCTTTTATACGCGGCCAACAAATTTTGGAGCAGTAATCCGGAATTTGATAAACCTCTTGAAAGACTTGATATATCTAAATCTGTTGCGGGACACGGATTATCTGTCTTTGAAAAAACAGATTCAGCAAATGTTATTCTTGGTTCATTTGCCGGATTATATAAACTTAATCTGCAGACAAAAAAATCAGAAAAAATTGCTGTTCCGGGCAAAGGCAGAAAGTTTGTAACAGGATTTGCGCAATTTAATAACGGCGTACAATTTGTTTCTACATTGTATAACGGAATAATTCCTCTTGGTAAAGAAAACACAACAAGTAAAATTATAATGCCGGAAGAAATGATTAAAAATTATTCTATGCCGCTTTGGAGTTATCTGTTTTCTCTTCACAAAGGAAGAATTTTTATAGATCTCTTCGGCAGTTATACCGGACCAATTTTCTTCACCCTTGGAGCACTTTTTGTGCTGATTACTCTCAGCGGAATTTTTGACTGGATCTACACAAAAGTTATCAAGCCAGCAAAAGGGAAAAAGAAAGTAAAAGAAATTAAAGAAGATTCTGCATCCATACCTGAAATTGTTTACAAAAAGGAAACACAATAATGGATTCTATAAGTCTCACCATAATAATAACAGGTCTTTTTTCTCTTCTGATTATATTTCAAAAAAAACAGAAATATGAATCAGGGTTAAAAGATATAGTTTGGGAGCTGCCCCTCTTTTTAACGGGAATATTATTTTTTTACTGGCTTCTGAATAATGTAAATGTAATAAAGTTTTATTCTGTGAGGTATGAGCTTTTTATTAATATAATATTTTCTGTGTGTTTTTTATCAGCAGGAATATTTTCATACTTGCAAAAACCTTTCAAAGAAAAAAAAGCAATCTCCTTTATAAAAAAACTAATAAGTTTTTTCAAATTCTCATCACTCTTACTTTTAGTTTTTATCTTCTCTCTCAGTTCATACTATTTGTTTCCGGCAATGGAATTTATTTGGGCGATGCTTCTTTTAAGCGTAATCTTTAGTGCTGCAAAATTTATCTCCTGCAGGAACTTTGAAACAGGCAGAAGCTTTTTCTCCTATGAGTTTTCAGGAATTATTCTGATTACCGCAGCATTTTATCAATTTACAAAAATGTTGTTCCCGGACAATCAAACTTCTAACTTCAAACTCTTCTCACCATCTGATACCGGTTTTGAAACTGCGAGTCTGATTATTGTCGGAGTTGTTTTTATCCTCATATTCCTTGCAGGATTTTTTACCAAACCAAACAAAGGAAACTAAAATGGAAATATTAAGTAATTTGGAAACCCTTTTATATATACTTTCAACAGCTTTTTTCTATCCTGTTATAATCGGATTGATTTTATTGACTTTCTGGATGGTGATCTCTCTGGGAAGTTTTTTCCGCGATTATATGGACAGGAAAAAATATCCAGCCGGAGTGATAAATATTTATAAAAGTAAAATGCAGCAGCTTATGGAAGAAACAAATAACGGCGCTGTAAAAAATCTGGATATTTTTCTTGAGCAGTTATTGCAAAATACTGAACAGCAATTATTAAAATCTGTAAAGCGTGTCAGCTTTGCAATTCGCGTTGCACCTTCTCTTGGTCTGATGGGAACTCTCATCCCAATGGGCGTGGCTTTATCATCTCTTGCACAAGGCGATATGCCTGCAATGGCAGGGAATATGGTGACTGCCTTTACAACAACTATTGTCGGACTCGCGTGCGGTGTTGTGGCTTATCTTATCTCCTTAATCAGAGAAAAATGGATAAATGAAGACATAAGAAATCTGGAATATGAAACAGAATTATTCTTACGCGAAAATGTGCAATTGACAAATACAATTAATGCAGATGCATCTGCTTCAATAATTCAGGAAACAAATTTAAAGGTTTGATTATGAAATTTATGCATCGCAGAAAAAATAAATTAAATAACTCCCAGCCGCTTGAAGATCCGATAACAGGAGTTGCAAACTTGTTTGATGTGAGTGTTGTTTTTATTGTAGCTATGATTATGGCTCTTTTTATGGCGTATAATATGCTCGATTTTTTAGATCCCAATTCTGAAATGACTCTTACCAAAAAGAATAAACAGGGAGAAATGGAGATCATCACAAAAAAAGGAAAGCAGATAAAAATTCAGAAGGTAACTGATAAATCACTGAGCGGAAAAGGTTTAAGACTCGGAACCGCATACGAACTTGAAGATGGTCGTGTTGTTTATGTACCGGAATAATTTACCCGATTGGAGAAAAAATGATTAAAGCAGATAAATTAAAAAATCTGATACTACATATTTTATTAATATCAGGTTTTGTTTTTGGCGGGAAAGAAAAGTTAAAAGTAAGTCTGATTATGAGTGATTCGAACTTAAAGAATACTCATAAAGCTGTTGAAATGATATTTGAACAATATCCCGAGTTAAGAAATCAAATTGATTTCAAATCATACAGAGGGAAAAAGTTACAAAGTCAGGATCTGGAATTTTTCAGTAAATCAAAACTGGTGTTTATCTGGATACATGGCTTTGATTCAAACGTTGAAAAGGTTCAATCTGAAATAGAAAAAATAGTTAAAAACGGCGGTAAGGTTTATGCACTCGGAACTTCACCGGCTGAAGAAAAGTATAGAGATCTTGGAATTCTTTTTAACAAAACAGTTTTGAAATATGGTCGTGCAGGCGGAAAAATAAATATAGCTAATTTGATCAAAAACAGATTATCAAAAGATTTTGGATTCAAATTAGAAACAGGAAAAGTAGTTAATTATCCTGAGGCTGGTATTTACGATCATCATACAGATTCTTTGTACACAGATGTAAAAACATATTTTGAAAACTACAGAGAATATGCAAAAGAAAATCCGACAATTGGATTTGTAGTTGAAAGATCAAAAATTACTACTGAGCAGACGAAACATTTCAAAGCGGTTTTTAATTCAGTAGAGCGATTCGGTTTTAATGTACTTCCGATATTTGGAATGCCTGTTGATGAAACAATAAAAAAATTCTTTCTCGATAAAGAGAATAATCCAATAGTAGATATCATCGTGCCATTCTCAATGTGGCACGGTGTTAATCCCGATAAGGTAAGACCGCTGCTTGAAAAAATAGGCGTACCTGTAATTAATTCGGTTCAGCTTTTTAATTCAGAAGAGAAATGGCTGCAATCGGAAAAAGGAATAGATATATGGCAGCGGACTCTGCTTGTTGCAATTCCCGAGCTAATGGGATTGATTCAACCTACTGTCACAAGCTCCAAAGAAAAAATTGAAGGAAGCAAAGAAGAAAATAATTATTTTGATCAAAAACCAACAATGCGCAGAGTTAAAGTTTTACGCGACAGAATTCTTGGCTGGTATTATCTGCAAAAGAAAAAAAACAGCGAAAAGAAAATTGCTCTGCTCTACTACAGTTATCCTCCGGGTAAAGAAAACATCGGAGCAAGTTACCTGAATGTACTGCCCAATTCTATTTTAAATATCCTGAAAGAATTTGAAAGGAATAGTTATAATCTGGGTGGAAAAGAGTTAATTTCCGATTCAATTTATACACAGGTAATGAGTTACGGAAGAAACGTAGGAAGCTGGGCCGGAGGTGAAATAGAAAATGTTGTTGCAACCGGCAAACCAATACTTGTACCTGTAAAAGAGTATAAAAAGTGGTTTAGCGAACTTGATTCCAAATTAAGAAAAAGTGTTACTGATTATTGGGGTGTTGCTGAAAGTTCTGAAGAGATGATCTGGCGTGATGCAAAAGGGAACGCTTATCTTGTAATTCCAGGTGTAAAATATGGAAACATTTTGCTCGCTCCGCAGCCCGCAAGAGGAGCTAGTCAGGATGCAGAAAAACTTTATCACGATGTAAAAGTACCTCCAAATCATCAATACATTGCTTTTTATTTATATCTTCAGAAAAGTTTTCGCTCCGATGCAATTATTCATTTAGGCACACACGGTACACACGAATGGCTAAGTGGAAAGGAAGTCGGGCAAGATGATAAAGATCCTTCTGATGCTTTAATTAAAGGTATCCCAAACATTTATCCTTATGTGGTGGATGATGTTGGTGAGGGATTACAAGCAAAAAGAAGGGGAATGGCTGTAATTATTGATCATATGACTCCGCCGTTTGATAAAGCCGGACTTAATCCCGAGTTGGAAAAATTAACCGAGTTGATTAATGATCATAATGTGGCTGAAAGTAAGAGTCCGTTACTAAAGACAGCAAAGCTGAGAGAAATAAATTCAATTGCAATCGGAACCGGAATAATAAAAGATCTTGGTGTTGATTCTGTTAAAACAGAGGAAGAAATTCACGAACTTGAACATTATTTAAAAGAAATTCTGGAAAAGAAAACTCCTTTTGGATTACATACTTTTGGTAAAGTACCGGAAGAGAAATATATTAAAAGTACTGCAGAAGCAATGGTATCAGTTACCACAGGGTTATCTGCAAAAAAGAAAAAAGAATTGACAAAAGAGTTT
>JBGRQB010000105.1:0-15008 GCA_041725875.1 Rhodothermaceae bacterium | reverse complement strand
CAATGTTTATGCTTCTAAAATAAGCAAGCCATTTATTATAGATTGTTTTGTCTTCAATTTTCATTTCAGGCAAAATAGATGCAACTGAATTAAGGAAATCACTTCTTAATGAGAAAAGATCATTTCTTACTTCACGCGGATCAATCTTTAATATGGTTTCGCCTTGTTTTACAAATGTACCGTTTTTCAGATTATTCTTTGCAAAAACCACTTTGCCGGTTGCTTCGGCTGTAATTTCAAGAGTTTTCTGCGATTCAATTAATCCGTTCCCCTCAACTTGTAAAGTCATATTTCCAAATTTAACACCCTGTACCTCAACTGTCCTAACATCATTCTTAGGGGGACGTTTCTCACTTGATTTCTGTGCATTTCCAAGAAATGTCATTGCAACCACACCAAGAAAAACTATAACCACAACCGATGTAATTCTAAGTACTTTCCCCTTTTTCATAACTACTCCTTCATCGTAATAATAATATGAATATCCGTTAACAGTCCTTATGACGTGACATTACTATAAAAAGTTACAGTCGTTAAAAAAAATCAGCTGATGATAATAATTTCTTAATTTTCTCTAAGTTGACTAATAATATAGGATATCTTATATTAGCACTCTGTAATTTAGAGTGCTAATGAAATTACGGGCATTCACGATTTTAATAAACAATAAAAATGAGGATTGAAATGGCAGATTTTAGAATTAGACCATTAGCTGACAGAGTTATTATTCAGCCTCTTGCAGCAGAAGAAGTAACTAAAGGTGGAATCATTTTACCAGATTCAGCAAAAGAAAAACCAATGGAAGGTACTATTGTAGCTGCTGGTCCTGGTAACAAAGATGAAGAAATGACAGTTAAAGTTGGTGATAAAGTACTTTATGGAAAATATTCTGGTACTGAAATCAAACTTGACGGTGAAGAATATTTAATTATGAGAGAAAGTGACATCTTTGGTATAGTTGGTTAATTAACCACTTAAATTTGTAATGAAATTAAATTATGGAGAAATATAATGGCTGCAAAATTAATTGAATTTAGCACAGATGCCAGATCAACATTAAAAAATGGTGTAGATAAATTAGCAAACGCTGTAAAAGTAACTTTAGGACCTAAAGGAAGAAACGTTGTAATCGAAAAAAGCTTTGGCGCTCCTTTAGTAACTAAAGATGGTGTTTCAGTTGCAAAAGAAATTGAACTTGACGATAAAATTGAAAATATGGGCGCACAGATGGTTAAAGAAGTTGCTTCTAAAACTTCTGATGTTGCCGGTGACGGTACAACCACTGCTACTGTATTAGCTCAGGCTATTTACAGAGAAGGTTTGAAAAACGTTACTGCAGGTGCAAACCCAATGGATCTTAAAAGAGGTATCGATCTTGCCGTAGGTAAAGTTGTTACTTTCTTAAAAGAATTAAGTCTAGAAGTTGAAGACAAAGAAAAAATCGCTCAGGTTGGCGCTATTTCAGCTAACAACGATAAAGAAATTGGCGATTTATTATCAGATGCGATGGAAAAAGTTGGTAAAGATGGTGTTATCACTGTTGAAGAAGCAAAAGGTACTGAAACTGAACTTGATTTAGTTGAAGGTATGCAGTTTGACCGTGGTTACTTGTCACCTTACTTTGTAACTAACTCAGAAACTATGGAAGCAAGTTTTGAAAATCCTTTCATCTTGATCCACGACAAAAAAATCTCTGCAATGAAAGATTTATTACCTGTACTTGAAAAAGTTGCACAGTCAGGCAGAGCATTAATTATTATTGCTGAAGATCTTGAAGGTGAAGCATTAGCTACTTTAGTAGTTAATAAATTAAGAGGAACTCTTAAAATTGCTGCTGTTAAAGCTCCTGGTTTTGGCGACAGAAGAAAAGCTATGTTGGAAGATATCGCTGTGTTAACCGGTGGTATTGTTATTTCTGAAGAAGCTGGTTACAAATTAGAAGCTGCTGATATTGATCATCTTGGTACTGCTAAGAAAATGGTTATTGATAAAGACAACACAATTGTTGTTGAAGGTGCTGGCGCAGAAGAAAACATCAAGAAAAGAATTAACGAAATTAAAGTTCAGATTGATGCCTCTTCATCTGATTATGATAAAGAAAAATTACAGGAAAGATTAGCTAAACTTTCAGGTGGTGTTGCTGTATTAAAAATTGGTGCTGCAACTGAAATTGAAATGAAAGAAAAGAAAGCCAGAGTTGAAGATGCACTTCACGCAACAAGAGCTGCTGTTGAAGAAGGTATCGTACCTGGTGGCGGTGTTGCATTAGTTAGAGCTTCTTCTGTTCTTGACGGTGTTGAAGGTATTAATGTTGACCAGACTACAGGTGTTCAGATTGTAAGAAAAGCTATGGAAGAACCATTAAGACAGATAGTTACAAATGCCGGTCTTGAAGGTGCTGTAGTATTAAACGAAGTTATAGGCGGAAAAGACGATTACGGATTTAACGCTGCAACTGAAAAATATGAAAACCTTGTAGCCGCAGGTGTAATTGATCCTACTAAAGTTACAAGAACTGCTCTTGAAAATGCTGCTTCAGTTTCTTCATTATTATTAACTACAGAAGCTGTTGTTTTTGAAAAGAAAGATGATAACGCCCCAGCAATGCCAGATATGAGTGCTATGGGCGGAATGGGTGGCGGAATGCCAGGAATGATGTAATATCATTTTCCCGTTCTAATTAATAAATTTAAGCCCCGATAAAATCGGGGCTTTTTTAAGGGGCTGTGTATGTTAGATCAGAATTTTTCGAACTCACTATCCATAAGTTCCGATTCATCCATATCCATATTCAAAATACATCCTTCATTAATTTCATTCTCTTTAGAAACACTCACAGATTCTGTAATTGCTTTTGGTACCGGTGCAGCACTAATTCTGTTGTGTCCTCTTCTCCCACTGTTTTCTTTAATATTAAAGAATGAAATTGTATCCAGAAGGTTTTCTGACATTTTTTTGAGTCCGCCGGAAGTTCCGGTTAACTGCTCAGATGCAGCCGCATTCTGCTGAATAACTCTGTCAAGCTCCTGAATAGCCTGATTAATCTGCATTGCACCCTGATTCTGTTCATTACTTGCTGCAGATATTTCCTGAACAAGATCCGAAGTTTTTTCAATATCGGGAACAAGTTTTTCAAGCATTTCCCCTGCTTTTTCAGCAACGTCAACACTAGATTTTGAAAGCTCGTTTATCTCGCCTGCGGCTTCCTGACTCCTGTCAGCCAGTTTACGAACTTCTGCAGCAACCACTGCAAATCCTTTTCCATGTTCTCCTGCTCTTGCAGCTTCAATTGAAGCATTAAGAGAAAGTAAGTTTGTCTGACGAGCAATCTCTTCAATAATCTGAATTTTATCAGCAATTTCTTTCATTGCAACAACCGTTTCAGAAACTGCCTGTCCGCCATCTTTTGCATTTTCAGCTGACTGTTGGGCAATTTTTTCTGTCTGCAATGCATTATCAGCATTTTGCTTGATGTTTGCAGACATCTCTTCCATTGCGGAAGAAGCCTGCTGTGCAGATGCTGCCTGACGATTTGCACCTTGGGAAATCTGTTCACTGCTTGTACTAAGTTCAAGACTTCCACTTGCAACATTATCAGCTGAAATAAATACTTCCTGAACAACTGCAGTAATTCCCAGAACCATTTTATTCATTGCCTGCATCAATTTATCCTGGTTCGATCTTTCTTTAATTTCGATCTGTAAATTACCTGCTGCAATTTCCTGAGCTACTCTTGTTATTTCGTTAGAAGCATCAATTAAAATATTTATGTTATTTTTTATCGCGTTAAAATCACCTTTATAAACAGCATTAATATGATTTGGAATATCGCCTTTACTTATTCTGTCGATGTAATCAGCCGCAACATTAAGTGGTCCGATTATAGCATCAAGAGTTTCATTTATACCGGAAATAATTTTTGAAAACTCACCTTTATGTCGTGTTGCATCTGCTCTTTGTGCCAGCTCACCTTCAATAGCAGAAGCAGCAAGCATATTAGCATCTGATGCAAGTTCGGCAACTGCATCAACCGATTGTTCAATTGCTTTGTAAACAATATCAAACCCGACTTTGACAGGAATGGTGTCATCATCTGCCGGTGATGTTTCCAGTTTGAAGTTAAAATTACCATCTGCAAATTGTGTAAGTGCCTCGGAAAGTTTTTCAAACTCGGTATTTTGATATTCCTGAGTTTTCTCAACTTTACGCATTGCAGTTTTAATTTCGGTTTGATCTTTAACAACTTCAAACGCGCCAATTATTTTACCTTCCTGATCTTTAAGAGGAACCCCTGTGAATTCAATCAACATTTCATTTCCGTTGGGATGAGCATCTGTTTCACTTGTGGCAATTTGGCCGGAAGACATTGCTTTTGCACACACACAATTTTTTGTATTGCAATCAGAAGATTTAAAAACATTATAGCATTTTTTTCCTATCAACTGGTCCTGATCCACTCCTGCAATACTTGCGCCTGCTTTACTCATAAATCTGATGTTAAACTCAGTATCAATTACCATTGCAGGTGCCGGGAATTTATCTATGTGTCCCACCAAAGTATCAACCGTGGTGTTTACACCTTTAATCAGTTTTGCATAATCACCTTCATACTTATCAGGATTTCCTCTTATTTCAAATCTTCCGTCAACCGCAGCTGAAACAAGTCCGGCAACATCATAAGTAAGATTATTAATGTTATCCTTCATTGTGTTCATTGATTTGCCAAGTATATCTTCCTGAGAGGAAACTTCTATTTCATAAGATAAATTACCCTTTGAAATTTCCGATGCTGCTTCTGCTTTTTTATATAAAGCATCGCACATATGATTCATTGCATCGGCAAGTTTACCAATCTCATCTTCACTTTCAGTTTCCATTTTATTTTTCAGATTGCCAACTGCAATTGCGTTTGCTATATCGCCAAGTTCGCCAATCGGTTTGCTTATTGCGCGTGAAATAAAAAATACTGCAACTATAAAAAGCAAAGTACTGATAATTGCTATTAGCGCAATTTTATTTGAATTTGAAGTAATCACTTCCTGCATTGGAGTCATATCCATTAAAACTTCAAGCGCTCCGTGTACTTCACCTGCTTTCCATCCTTCCATTCTGGCACCGGTAATATCCTTGCCATCTTTTCTTCCCCAATATTCATAAGATTTTGCCGGATCGCCGTGACATTTCATACATTCGTCGGTTAATATTACTGGTCTGAAATACCTTAATTTATTTGTCTTTTCATCAATTGCATAATACTCATCCAGTTTTTCTTTTTTGATTTTTTTCAAAACTTCGAGTTCAAAATCATCAGGAAGATTATCAGGATTTCTTGGAGAAAGTTTTGGAACCTTAAACTCAAGATTCAATTCCCTTGCTTTACTTTCTGCAACCTTAATTGTTGAAAAAATAGGAACCGTTCTCAATATCGATTCAAGATCAGTCATATCCTCTTTAAATACCTGATACTTGTTTTGCTCCGCTGTATATTCTCTTGCAGATTCAGCTACAAGAATAAGTGCCTTTGCTTTGTTTACAAGTCCGTTTAACTCACTTTCTGTATCCATAAATACAAAGAACTTGTACATCATAACGCCCGTAACAATTGCAATTAATGAAACCGGCAATATCATTTTATATTGAATTGTCAGCTTCTTCCAGTATTTAGTCATTTTCCGCCTCCGTTGAATAAATAGCAATTTGTTTCTTATAGTTTGATAATTTGCCTATAGAAAATTAGTTTTTATTAAGTTTGAATTTTTCCACAATTTCCACAAGATCACTTGCAACAGAAGTAAGCGTTTCAACTGATTTCATTACGTTTTGCGCTCCTTCGTTATTAGATATGGTGGCATCGTTAACCATTGTGATACTTGCTGCAACATCATCTGTACCTTTTGCTGCTTCACTTGTTGATTTGGATAAATCATTTACACCAACGGAAACTTCTTCAACATTGTTTGCAAGTTCTTTCATATCGTTTTGAGTCTGCATAATACTTGTTGCAACTTCGGTTATGGTTACTGACTGCTGATCTACCGAACTTGAAATTTCATTTACCGAATTATTTATTGTCAAAATAATTTCCGCTACTTTTTCAATTATTCCTACTGCATTGTTTGTGTTGTCCTGGACACTTGAAATTTTATCTGCAATATCTTCTGCTGCTCTTGCACTTTGGTTTGCAAGCTCTTTAATTTCATTTGCCACAACTGCAAATCCTTTTCCGGCTTCACCTGCCGATGCAGCTTCTATAGTTGCGTTTAACGCAAGAAGGTTTGTCTGATCTGCAATTCGTTTTATTACTTCTGTTACTTTGCCAATTTCATTTGCTGCTTCGCCCAGTGTTACCATAGTTTCCGAAGCTTCGGAAGACATCCTTGCAGCCTGATCGGAAATATCTGCGGCTTCTCTTGAATTACTGGCAATTGTGTTTACAGTGGAACTTACTTCTTCTATTGAATTTGCCACACTGATTGTTGCATCTGAAACCTGTGTTGCATTGTTCACTACGTTTTCAACATTTATACTCATCTCTTCTGCAGTTGCTGCCATTGATGACATATTGGAAGAGACTTCTTCCGTAGCACTTGCTACTGTTGCTGACTGACTGGTAACATCTTCCAGACTGCTAAGCAGTTGCGTTGAAATAGAAGAAAGACTCTTTGTGGAACCATTTATTGCATCTCCGTTATTTCTGAGTTTACTGATTATTCCATGCAAGCTTTCTATAAAAGAATTCATTGAATTGGATAGTTCACCCAGCTCATTTTTTGAATCAATTGTGACACTTTTGGTAAGATCCCCGTTTGCAACTTCTTTTAATATTTCAACAGTATTTACAATAGGTTTTGAAATACTGCTTGCAAAGAAATATCCGATTACACAGATGCCCGCAGCAAATATAAGAGAAAATATAAGAGTGTACTGCAGCATAACATAAGAAGCTTCAAAAGCTTCAGCTTCATCTATTTCAGCAATAATTGCCCAGGTTATACTGCCAAATATTTTTATAGGCTTGTATACTGACAATACAGGATTACCATTATAATCTATAATTATTTCTTCACCTTCTCTTCCGGCAAAAACTTCTCTTGTCGCTTTTGTATTAACACCGTTCCTTTCAACAGTTCCGGCAAAAGAGGCTTTTACAGAACGTCCTGTCGGATCGAGATACGAATCGGAGCGCATTGTCATATCGGGACCAACAAGATATGTTTCACCTGTTTCACCCATCCCGGCCCGGTTTTGCATAATTTCATTTATGTCAGTAAGCGAAATTTGAAATGCCGCTGAACCGATATATTTATCATTCTGATCTCTGATTGGAACTGCAATAAATGATGCCGGTTCATTTGACGGATCATACCAGGCAAAATCGATAAAAACTTTCCCTTCCTGTGAACCAAGAAAAGCTTTTCCCAGACCTGTTGAACTCCATTTTGAATCAGTCAGGTTAACTCCAAGGTCAGCCTCTTTGGCAACAGTGTAAATTACATCTCCGCTTGGAGAGATGAGGAACACATCATAGAACCCGAAGTTATCCATAAAGATTTGAAAACCTTTTTCATATTTTTCAACCAGAGATTTATATTTATTACTTTCCAAACCTGATTTAAAAGCATCACCAAATTTTGTCAGACCGTTTTTGTAACGAAAACTGATTTGTACATCATCAAGAAGCTTCATTCGTTCATCAAAATAGTGACTGATTTGATAAGTCTTTATTTCGTGAACAGATTCCAATTGATTAAAAGCCTGCCTCTCCATTCGGGAAGCTGCAATATTATAACTGATAATAGAAATTACAGCAACCGGAACAATTCCCATTATTAATAAAAGCATAATCAGTTTAGCTCTTATCTTCAAATTTTTTAACATAATATTACCTCTTTAGTTTTATCAGTTTCTTATATTTATATCTTATCAGTTTTTGTTTAACTTGAATTTTTCTACTATGCTAACCAAGTCATCTGCAACTTCTGTTAAACTCTCTACAGATTGCATAACTTGTTTTGCACCTGCATTGTTTGAAACAGTTGCATCATTAACCATTGTGATACTTGCCGCAACATCATCTGTACCTTTTGCTGCTTCACTTGTAGATTTGGAAAGGTCATTTACACCAACGGAAACTTCTTCAATATTATCTGCCAGATCCTGCATATCTGTCTGGGTCTGACTCACACTCGTTGCCACTTCATTTATTGTAGAAGATTGTTGATCCACCGAACTTGAAATTTCATTTACCGAGTTATTTATCGTCATAATTATTTCTGCAACCTGTTCAATAATTTCAACTGCACCGGTAGTATTGGTCTGTACACTTGTAATCTTTTCGGCAATATCTTCTGCTGCTCTTGCACTTTGATTTGCAAGTTCTTTAATTTCATTTGCTACAACTGCAAATCCTTTTCCTGCTTCGCCTGCTGAAGCAGCTTCTATTGTTGCATTAAGCGCAAGAAGGTTTGTCTGATCTGCAATTCGTTTTATCACTTCTGTCACTTTACCGATTTCATTTGCCGATCTACCAAGCGTTACCATTGTCTGAGAAGCTTCGGAAGACATCCTTGCGGCCTGATCAGAAATATCTGCTGTTTCTCTGGAGTTATCTGCAATTTTATTTATTGTTTCACTTACATCATCAACTGAACTTGCAATATTGTTGGTTGCATTGGAAACTTGTTCGGCATTGTTTACAACATTTGCCACATTAATACTCATCTGTTCAGCTGTTGCGGCCATTGTAGACATATTGGATGAAATTTCTTCGGTGGCACTTGCTACTGTTGCTGATTGTCCGGTAACTCCTTCCATACTCTCAAGTAACTGTGAAGATATTTCAGACAAATTTTGAGCCGAACTATTTATTGAATCTCCGTTGAAACTAAGTTTACTCATAATAGTATGTAAACCTTTTCTAAAAGAGTTCATCGAATCAGAAAGTTCACCTAACTCATCTTTGGAATTTGTTTCCAGTTCAATGGTAAGATCTCCCTCTGCAATTACCTGCACATTACTGCTTACATCACTAACAGATTTTGTAATTTTCAAAATTGTGATTATGGTTAGTATTATAATTCCAAATGCAATGATCATACCTGTAAACTGAATCTGCTTTATCAAAGAAGCTCTGCTTCCGGCTTCCTGCTGCATTATAGTTACAGCCTGATTCATTGATTTAAGAACAAGTACACTTCTTCCGTTCAAATCAGTTAGCATATCGCTGAATTCTTTACTATTTGGATCCAGTCCCGAAAGTTTATCAATACACTCAAGCAGATTTTTCCAGTTTTGTTCTGTTTCAATAAGCTTTTTCTTTATTTCAATCACATCAGCTCCGGGTAAAGAAATTTCATTTTTCATTCCCAAATCTGTGTAAGTAGTTCCCCCGGTAATTAATGTAGATAAAGTTTTTTCGAAAAGTTTTTTTGTTTTTGCAGAAGCTTTTTGAGAGTATTCCGATTCAGCACCTTTTTTATTAATTTCTTCAAAGAAAATTTCTTTTGTAAATTTCTGAGAAAGCATTCTTTGTCGACCGGCTATATTTATCAGAATATTGTCATCTTTTTCCAGATACACTGATGAAAGTAACATTACGGTAATTATTGTACCCATACCTAAAATTGTTGATAATAATTTCCACTTGATGCTCATAAAAACCTCAATAACTAATATTTCCTGATTTTATTTGCCAGATCCGGACACATAAAGTGTCCGGATATTAAAATTTAATTTTCGTTTAGTTTGAATCCTTCAACAATCTTAACAAGATCACTTGCAACCTCAGTTAATGTTTCCACAGAACTCATTACATCCTGAGCACCCTGATTATTGGAGATAGTTGCATCATTAACCATTGTAATACTTGCCGCAACATCATCTGTACCTTTTGCTGCTTCACTTGTTGATTTGGATAAATCATTTACACCAACTGAAACTTCTTCCATATTATTTGCAAGATCTTTCATATCCATTTGCGTTTGAGTAATACTTGAAGCAACTTCACTAATTGTTGCTGATTGTTGATCTACCGAACTTGAAATTTCATTTACCGAATTATTTATTGTTAAAATAATTTCCGCTACCTGAGTTATAATTTCAACAGCACCAGTTGTGTTATCCTGAACACTTGAAATCTTATCAGCTATATCTTCTGCTGCTCTTGCACTCTGGTTTGCAAGTTCTTTAATTTCATTTGCCACAACTGCAAATCCTTTTCCTGCTTCACCTGCAGATGCTGCCTCAATTGTTGCGTTAAGAGCAAGAAGGTTTGTCTGATCTGCAATTCGTTTTATCACTTCTGTTACTTTACCAATTTCATTTGCTGCTTCGCCAAGAGTTACCATTGTCTGGGAAGCTTCAGAAGACATTCTTGCAGCCTGATCGGAAATATCTGCTGCCTCTCGAGAGTTGTTGGCTATCATACTTATTGTTGAACTTACTTCATCAATTGAGCTTGCCACACTGACGGTAGAGTCAGAAACCTGAGTTGCATTATTTACTACGTTTTCAACATTTATACTCATCTCTTCCGCAGTTGCTGCCATTGATGACATATTTGTTGAAACCTGTTCTGTTGCGCCTGCTACTGTTGCTGACTGATTTGTAACGCTCTGCAAACTATCCATTAATGTTGTGGAAATTCCGGCAAGATTTTGCGTTGTACCTGAAATTGAATCACCGTTATTTTTCAGTTTACTCACAATTCCATACAGATTGCTAATAAATTTATTAATGGCGCCGGATAATTTCCCAAGCTCATCTTCGGCATCTATTTCAACTGTTTTTGTTAAATCACCAACTGCAATTGCATCAGCAACATCACCAATTCTTTCAATAGGTTTACTAATGGTTCTGCTGACAAACAACACTATCAGAATAAACAAAACAACGCTGACTACTGAAATAAGAGCAATTGTAAATGAGTTTGATGCTATGTCAGCCTGCATTGGAGCCATATCCATAAATACTTCAATTGCACCATGTACTTCACCGGCTCTCCAGTTTTCCATTTGAGTTCCGGTAACATCTTTGCCATCATTTCTTCCCCAATATTCAAATGAACGCGCAGGATCACCGTGACATTTAAGACAATCTTCAGATAATATAACCGGACGGAAGTAACGTAGTTTATTTGTGGCTTCATCTATTTCATAATACTCTGCTAATTTTTCTTTCTTAAATTTATCTAAGACTCGCAATTCAAAAGCATCAGGTTCATTATCCGGATTTCTCGGAGAAACTTTCGGAACTTTAATTTCCATATTTAATTCTTTAGCTTTATTTTTTGCTACCCTGATTGTAGAAAATATTGGAACTGTTCTCAATATCTGCTCCAGATCGCTCATATCCTCTTTGAATACGTTGAGTTCATTTTGCTCTGTAGTATATTCTCTTGCTGATTCGGCAACAAGGATAAGTGATTTGGCTTTATTAACCAAAGCTCTTATTTCGTTTTTAGTATTGAGATTGACAAAAAACTGATACGTAAAAACACCTGTTACAATTGCAACAAATGTAATAGGTAAAATCATTTTATATTTTATTGTCATTTTTTTCCAATACTCTTTCATTTCTTCCTCCGATATATTTCTTTTAAGATTTTTCAGTTTCTCAAGATTGTTTTGAAAGCAATTTTTCTATTTCAGGTAAAAATATTTCAGAATTCAGTATCACAAGAATATTATCCTTTAACTTAGATACGCCTTTTGTTACTCTGTCAATTTTAGAATTGATTTCAGCATCGCTGTTTTCACTCCACCGCTGAACTTCTTCAATATCTTGCTCACTTACTTCCACTACATCACCAATTTTATCAACAAGTACTCCAAACAATTCTCCAACATTATCCTTGAATATCACAATTCTGCTTTCAGCTGTAATATCTGCCATCTGATGACCAAGAAACAATGGAAGATCGATTACCAGATAAATCTGGCCACGAATATTTACATATCCTCTTACCTCTTCAGGTGCGTGAAAAATTGGGGTTATTATTACTTCTGTACTAATTTCTTTGATATCAAGAATATCAACTCCGTATAATCTTCCTGAAATCCAGAATGTACAAAACTGTACTTTATTTTTTATTTCAATATCTTTTTCAGTTATTATTTCCTGCATAACTCCTCCCTGGTTATTAGTTTTCATTGTGAAATTCATCATCCATCAGCATTTCAGCTATCACAGATAAAAATCTTTCACGTTCCATTTTGATTTCATATCTGTCGAACCCGCAATCGAGTGCTTTTTCTTTATCCCTTTCAGAATCAAGAGCAGTAAGAGCAATCGATTTTGTGTCTCTGAATTTCTCTTCTGTTTTCAGATTAGTGATAAACTCAAATCCGTTCATAACAGGCATATCCAGATCGGAAACAACTAGATCTATTTCGTATTCATTTGCTCTGTCCAAACCTTCCTGTCCGTTATTTGCAGTTACAATCTGGTAACCGTCAGACTCGAGATAGCCTTTTATCAGTTCTCTGAAAAATGATGAATCTTCTACAAGAAGAATACTTTTGGGATCACCGGGAGGCGGAGAAACTTTCTTTCGTTCTTCAAACCAGTCTGGTTCAGAAAGTTCAATCAATCTGTAAATATCCACAAACAGAGTTAAATGCTCATTGAGAATAGCAGTTCCCAGCAAACCATCATCCATATAACTTTCTATGTTAAGTTCGAACGAAGTATCTTCTATATCAACCAGTTTGGAAGCTAAAATTCCAAACGGACGTTTTATATGTTTCGGCAGAAGTAAAAATGCTTCTTCATTTTTTTCAAACGGAGTAACGCTGAGAACTTTGTCAAGACAAAGAACCCTTGTTGATACCCCGTCAACAGAAACAAATTCCTTATCACCAATTTGTTCAATGTCGGAAACTTTAATTCTTTCAATTCTTCTTATTAACGGAAGTGCTGCAGCAAACTGTTCACTTGGTCCGTTTTTGAAAAGAAGAATAGTTTGTTTATTTGTTTCGCCTGCTACCATTTCATTTTCGTTAACCAGATCGGTATCTTCGTCTTTACTTAATCCGGCATATTTTGCTGTTCCTTCCACATCAAGAATAAGCGCAACTTTTCCGTCACCCATTACAGTGGCACCTGAATAACAAGGAAGTGTTTTCAAAACCGGGTGAATTGGTTTTACAACAATCTCTTCGGTTCCGAGTACGTTATCTACAATTAATCCAAACCGGAAAGTTCCTATTCGAAGAACTGCAAAGTTCAGTGACTGACTAAACTTCATTTCATCATTTTCGAGTTCTTGCTTTCTTACAAGATATGCATCGTAAAGATCCTTTTGTTCTTGTCTGTATTTTTCAGAAATTTTTGCCATTGCTTCTTCGTTAAATGCAGTTGATCTGTGCAATATTTCATTCAGTCTGATCATTGGAAGTAAATGATCTCTTAATCGGAAAACCTCCCTGTCACCTGCAATTTCAATTTTGTCTTTCACGTCAGTGTCATACAGACAAACAAGTTCTTCCAGATTTACCTGTGGAATAGCATATCGCTCGCCGACAACTTCGACAATCAGACAAGGAATAATTGCAAGTGTAAGTGGTAAACGAAGTTGTATTTTTGTTCCTCTTCCCGGAGTTGAATCAAGTTCAATTGAACCATTAAGTTTTTCAATCCCGACTTTCACAACGTCCATACCAACGCCTCTTCCTGACAAGTCACTCACACTTTCTGCAGTTGAAAATCCCGGAAGCATAATCAATGAGTTTATCTCTTTTGAACCCATATTATTTAATTCAGCTTCGGTTTTTAATCCCTTTTCAAGTGCTTTATTTTTAATTCTTTCAGGATCAAGACCTTTACCATCATCTCTGATTTCAATATTTATTTGTCCGCCCTCGTGATAAGCTCTGAGAGAAATTTTTCCAACAGGTAATTTTCCGCTTTCCTCTCTTTCATCCGGCATTTCAATTCCGTGATCGCAGCTGTTTCTGATTATATGTGTAAGCGGATCTGTAAGAGATTCAAGAATTGTTTTATCAAGTTCAACATCTTTACCAGCTATTGAAAGTTCAATTCGTTTGCCGAGTTTATTACTTATTTCACGAACCATTCTTTGTGTTTTATTAAAAACATTTCCGATAGGCTGCATTCTTGTAAGCATAATTGCTTCCTGCAATTCGGAGGTAACAATATCTAAACGCTGCATAATATTCCTTGATACAGGATCGGCAACATCTACCATTGTTAACTGCTGATTGCGTACAAGAACAAGCTCACTTGCCAGACGCATCAATTTATCAAGAAGATCAACGTGGATCCTTACAGAACTGCTTGAATCAGTTCCTTTTTTTTCTGCTGCTGGAGCCGGTGATTTTTTCTCTTCAATTTTTGCTTTAGGTTCAGGAGGTTTAATTTTTATCTCTTTTGGTTTTGGCTCTGCTTTTACTTCTGGTTCTTTAACAGGAGCCGGTATATCTTCAACTACAGCTACTGGCTGTTCTTCTTCAGCAGGTTCTTCACCTGCTAATTCTGCTGCAGCCATATATTCGTCAACGCGATTTTCAAGTGGTATTATATCTTTTTCATCAAGGTGATAAATTTCCATTAGAGAATTTTTATCAAGTCCGGTTGCAAATATTACCACTGTAAAAAGTGGTTCTTTGGGTAAGCCTTCTCTTAAATCGGAATCTTCTAGGCGCATACCTGTATCAATTATTGCTCCTTTTTCAAGAAGTTTTTTGATTAACAGAAGCGGAGTAGTTTCATTTTCTGTTTCAATCTTGGTAAGATTAAAAGTCAGCTTATAAATGTTTTTGTCTTCGTTATTACTTAAAATAAAAAGATCAGTTTCAAACTCAGTCGGGTTACCTTCTTTATCACAGAAAAATATTTTTGTGTCAATTTCCTGAAGTCCGACAGGAGCTTCTTCTTCAAGTATTTTCTGTAAATCTTTGAGAAGATCAGTTATCTCAACGTTGTTGCTATTGGCTGTATCGTCAACCATTGTGTTAAGAACATCAATGCCTTCGAGGAGTTTATCAATT
>JBGRQB010000104.1:0-15205 GCA_041725875.1 Rhodothermaceae bacterium | reverse complement strand
GAGCAACATCAATTAAGCCGCAGATTTTTCTTATACTTGCTTGCTTTGCATTTTAGATTGCAAACCATTCCTTCTTTTATTTTAGCGCCAGGTGGAATGCTTTGTGAAATTACTTTTCCACTGCCTGTTATTTTGTAATCAACTCCAATTGCAGTGAGAATTTTCGCTGCCTCTCTCAGAGATTTTCCATGCAGGTGAGGCATTGTTTTACGATCTGCAAATTCTTTTTTATTTTGAGTCTGAATTTCATCAAGATCACTAAACAATACTTCATCATCATATTTTTCAGCTTCGGCAATTATTCTTTCAAATAATTTATTCTCTTTTTTCATTTCATCTTTGTCAGGAACAATATTTATATCAGCTCCTGCAATTTGCTGGGCAACTCTCTTAAAAATAGGAGCTGCACTTGAACCGCCAAATCTTCCTTTTTGCGGTGAATCTACTAAAACATAACAAACCACTTTGGGATCTTTAACAGGGAAAAATCCTACAAAAGATGAATTGTAAATATTGCTTGAATATTCGTTATCTATAATTTTTTTGGCTGTTCCTGTTTTTCCGCCGACAGAAACATCGCGTAATCTGGCAGCTTTACCAGTACCATTTTCAACAACATTAAGCATCATATTTTTAATCTGAACCGAAGTTTCAGGAGATAAAACTTTTCTTAATTTCAGCGGAGTATGTTCTTTTATTGTTTCACCGTTTGGTTTAAGAATTTTTTCAATGATGTATGGTTTATATAAAGTTCCTCCGTTAATCAAAGCAGAATAAGCTGCTGCCATCTGAATTGGAGTAACTGCAATTGCATAACCTCTTGATAGAGATGCTTTTGTAACTTTGGTAAAAGCACTTGGTTTTCTCAGTTTACCGTCAACTTCTCCGGGAAGTTCAAGTGAAGTGTAGTTACCAAAACCAAAATCGCGAAGATATTTGTACATCAGATTTTTATCCATTTTTTCGCTTATTTTGGCCATCCCGATATTACTAGATTGCTCTAAAACTTCAGTAACATTCAGTTTGTCAAACTTATGTTCATCACTGATACTTATATTGTAATATTTATATTTCCCATTTTCTGTGTTAATCATATCATCTGCTTTTACAATACTTTCGTTCATTGCTGCAGAAAGAACCACTGATTTTAATGTAGAACCCGGTTCGTAAGTATCTGTAATAGCACGGTTTCTTCTGGCATCATCGTTATAGCTAAAATATTTAGCCGGCTCATAATCAGGATAATTGGCTAATCCTAAAATTGCTCCGCTTGCCGGATCCATTAAAATACCAATTGCTGCATTTGCAGAAAATTCTTTAACTCCATCTTTTAACGCTTTTTCAAGTATAGCCTGATAAGTTTTATTAAGTGTTAACTGAATATTATTTCCATCTTTTTCAGGAGAAGTCTCTTCTTCATCAACTGAAACTGTTCTTCCTCTTACATCACGACCAATCAACATTGCGCCGTCTTTACCGGAAAGATATTCGTCACTTACTTTTTCAATTCCGTCAACACCTTTTGCTTCAGTATTAACATAGCCAATAATGTGAGAAGCAAGTTTCCCGTAAGGATAAACTCTGGTGTTTTCTTCTTTGCTGAAAAGTCCGTCAACAATAAAATCTGTAAGCTGAATTGAACTTTCTTTGGATGTTTTTGATTCCAGACAAATATTACCTTTACCTTTTGCCATAAGATCAAGATAATGTTTTTCAGATTTTCCAAATACTTCGTTAAATTTCTTTGCAATGGATGATTTTTTAGAATCGTTCATCATTCTCAGATCAACATAATAAGAGACACCTTCTTTTGTATAAGCCAACACTTCGTTATTAGAAGCAAGAATAGATCCGCGTTCAGCTTTTATTTCTTTCATTTTGTTTTGCTGTCTCTGAGCTAAAAACTTGTAGTTTTCGTGATTGGTTATCTGAATACTGAACAATTTAAATGTCAATATCCCGAAAAAGATAACAACAAAAGATGCAACAACAAATGCTCTGGCTTTATTCATATTTTCTTTTAACTAGTTTGTTAATCTGAATAATTTGTTTTTTATTAATTGGTATTACATCAACTTTTTTGATCTGTCTTTCCAAATCCAGATTTTCTTCTGCGTAACGCACAATTCTGTCTTCGGAAGATAATTTCTGAAGCTCAACCAGAACATCATTTAAGTCAGATTGTTTCTGACTGAGCAAATTTTGTTTTTCAAGTTTAGCTTTTGCCAGTGCTTTGTTTTCTGACAACAAAAGCATATATGAAAAAATGAATACCAAAGCCATTGCAACTGAAATAACAAAATATGTAGAAAAAGTTTTTTTCATAACCTTTCTGCTGCTCTTAGTTTGGCACTCCTTGCTCTGGTGTTGCTTTTTATTTCTTCTTCAGCCGGTAAAACCGGTTTTCTTGTAATAATTTTTAATGTTTTTTCTTTGTCGCAATTACATATTGGTAATTCCGGCGGACAAATACATTCTGTTGCTTCATATTTGAAATGCTCTTTAACTTCGCGGTCTTCGAGGGAATGGTAGGTTAAAATTACTATTCTTCCTCCCGGGTTAAGCAAAGGAGTAGCATTTTCCAAAAATTCAATTAAATCATCTATTTCGTTGTTGACATATATTCTCAATGCCTGAAATACGCGGGAAAGAGTTCGAATAGCAAAACGTTCGGGAATAATCTCCTCAACTATGTTTCGTAATTGAGTAGTTGTAGTAATTTTATTTACTTGTCTTGTATTAACTATTCTTTTAGCAATTTGTCGTGATTTTCTCTCCTCACCGTATTTATAAATTATATCAGCTATCTCTTCTTCTTCAAAACCGTTAACAATATCAATAGCTGAAATCCCCCTGCTTTTATCCATTCTCATATCAAGCGGGGCTTCTTCTCTGTATGTAAATCCGGAACCGGCATTATCCAACTGATATGAGGAAACTCCCAAATCAGCAAAAATACCATCAAATCCGTCAATAAACTCAATATTTGCTATGTTGTAAATATCTTTATAGCTTGTTTTGAAAAGCTTCATTCGCTCATCATCTGCAAACTTTTCTTTACAATGATTGTAGGCGTCAATATCTTTATCGGTCGCTACAAGTATTCCGTCATTGGTCAATTTTTTGAGAATCTCGGCCGAATGCCCGCCAAAACCGACTGTCCCGTCAAAATAAACTCCGTCAGGTTTTGTTATCAAATATTCAAGACTCTCATCCAATAAAACCGGTTTATGTATCATATCACTCTGTCATTACTTCCTGCGCCAATTCTTCAAATGTTAATTCCTGCGAATCTTTATATTCCTTATACGTTTCAGGATTCCAGAACTCAATATTTTCATTTACGCCAATTATATAAACTTCGCCTTCTATTCCTGCAAATTCTTTCAGATTCTGCGGGATTGTCAATCTGGATTGTCCGTCCAGTTTATCATCAGTGGCCATTTCAAGATAAAAGCGTTTAAAAGCCGCACTTTTTTTGTTAAAAGTGTTTAACAAGTCAATTTTCATCTTGATGTTTTTTTCCCACTGATCGTATGGATGGACTTCAATACATTTTTCGGTAGCGCTTCGGGTCATAATAAAGGTTTCGTTTGCTTCCGGATTAAGATGTTTTCTCATCTTTGCCGGAATACTCACTCTTCCTTTTTTATCGATCGAATATGTAAAACTACCTAAAAACACAATTTCTTTCCATTTTATTTGGTTTTTTATGGGAATATTAAACACTATTCCCCACCTAAGTGGCAAATTAACCTTTTTTTTCCTACAAATGCAACAGTTTTCTAAAAAAAATTAAACTTTTTCTTTAATTAATTTTTCATAACTCATTGTATTATAACGAGTTATAACTAATTATTTAAAATTGTGGGTCAAAATGGGGTGTTTTTCGAGTAAAAATAAAAAAGACAGATATTTCTTATCTGTCTTTAGTTTATCTGTAGAAATTTCAACACTTAAGCAAAATCACTTCAAGAGGAAAGTTTATTTATGTAAGAAGAGAGATCGAGCTCAATATTTTCTTCTGCAAAAAATGCTTCGCCAAATTCTTTTCTTATTTTAAATCCGTAATTTCTTGCTCTGGCTTCAAACATTTTGAAAAATGCGGGCTGACTTATCAACGTTTCCGGTTCTTTACTGTTCGGATCGAACACCTGAGTTTTATAGGCTTTTATCGATTCCATTTTTGTTTCAAATGTATCGGAAATATCAACAATAAAACTTGGTTCAAAATCGTAAGTCATCATATAAAAAAATAATTTTTTCGGACGATATGCCTTTTGTTCTTCTCCATCACAAGTGGTTTCAACTTTTGGCAATCCCGCCAGAAACATTGCTTCTTTTACTATTTGTCCGGCTCCTTCGTGATCCGGGTGCCTGTCGTGATAATATGTTGCAAAAATGATTTCCGGTTTATATTTCCTTATCATCTTTACAATTTCCATAACATAGTTTTTATCGGGACGAATTTGTCCGTCAGGCAATTTCAGATTTTCACGACATTTTAATCCCAAAATTTCAGAAGCAGCCATAGATTCGGCGGTTCTGGTTTCTTTGGTTCCCCTGGTTGCAGTTTCTCCCTGAGTAAAATCCACAATTCCGACATCCATTCCCTGACGAATTAATTTGGCAATTGTACCGCCCATTCCCATTTCAACATCATCCGGGTGCGCCCCAAACGCAACAACATCTAGTTTCATATCTTTCCTTTTCTTTTTTGCAAAGATACAAAATAAACGTGGTTAAATAAAACCTCTTGTCTTAATAAACTTTGAAGGCAAATTACATTAGGGTAATGTTTTCAGCAAATGTTATCAGTTCTCTCATTGCAGTATTTAATCCTTTTTGCTTAATACCAAACCGTTGAAATCTTTCGGTATTAAATGAAACATCTCTTACAGCATTTGCTGTTTCGGAATTATACATTGAGGTTCGCACAAGTAGTTCTTTATCGAGATTTGCAACTTCGCACAAAACTTTGCCCAGCTCTAATCGGGAAACTCTTTCCGGTCCGCCAAAGTTGACAGTCTCTGTTGCGATATCTTTTTTCAAAAGTTCCACCAATAATCGGGAAGCATCTAAAGTGGAAAGAGGAGTTCTGTACTGATTAAAAAATAATTCAACCGACTTGTTGATTCGCAAATCGCGATACATTCGGTCAAAACTTGACTGTCCTGTTGAAAAAACTATTCCAAATAGAAGTGAAGTTCTTAAAATGATATAATTATCAAACGTTTCTTTGATTTTTTGTTCTGCCATTAATTTTGATTCGGCATATAAAGAAACGGGATTTAATTTGCTGTGCTCGGCAAGATAAAATCCCTGCTCGCCATCGTAAACCAGTTCAGTTGAAGTGAAAATTAGTTTTGCCCCAAACTTATGACACAAACGCGCAATGTTTTTTGTGGCTTCGACATTAACTTCCATTACCCTTTCTCTTCCAGCAACTTCACAATCTGCAGGTCTGGAAATTGCTGCAAGATGCAAAACACATTCGGGCTGAAAATCGGCAAAAATCTCTTCAAGCCTTTCAGTATTGGTTATATCCAATTCCTTCGAATAGAAATCTTCGCAATTACCAACATTATTATTGTAAGTGGTCAACATCTCAAAATTTTTTGAGAGCTCAATATTAAGATATTGCCCCAAAATTCCACTGCCGCCTGTAACCAATACTTTCATATTTAGAACTAGTTTGTTTAAAGATGCTGTTAATATTAATAAAATTAATGTATCTTCGCAACTAGTGCAATCATTATAAAGAAAGTATTATATGAAAGATTTACTACTCGGAGCCCATACCTCCACCTCGGGCGGTGTTGATAAGGCAATTGACCGCGCAAAAAAACTCGGATTTAATGCCATTCAGATTTTCACAAAAAACAACAACAGATGGCTTGCCAAAGATCTTGATCCAAAGGTTATTGAAAGTTATAAATCAAAACTTGAAGACTCGGAAATTAAATATGTAGTTGCTCACGATTCTTATCTCATAAATTTGTGTGCGGTTAAGCCGGAGCTTTTGGAAAAATCGCGCAACGCTTTTATTGATGAACTTCATAGATGTGAGCAGCTTGGAATAAATCATTTGAATTTTCATCCCGGTGCGCATGGCGGACAAGGAGAAAGTGAAGGAATAAAAATTATTGCCGAATCAATTAACATTGCGTTTGATGAAACTCCGAACTCTCCTGTTATGGGAATGCTGGAAGCTACAGCCGGACAAGGAACAAACATCGGTTATAAATTTGAACACCTTGCAGAAATTATTGATCAGGTGGAAGATAAAGAAAGAATGTGTGCATGCATTGACACAGCACATATTTTTGCTGCCGGCTACGATATCTCAAACGATTATGAAAATGTAATTTCCCAGTTTGATAATACTGTCGGGCTGGACAAACTTTTATGTTTTCATTTTAATGACAGCAAAAAAGAACTTGGCAGTCGAGTTGACAGACACGAACATATAGGAAAAGGTTTTATTGGTGATAAAGGTTTTTACAATTTGATGAATGATGACCGACTTTCTCATATTCCAAAAATTCTGGAAACACCCAAAGGGAAAGAACAACTTGAAGATTTGGAAAATCTTGAAAAATTAAGATCTCTTATTTCAAATAAATAATTTATATTTGGATTCACTATTTCTATAAATAAGAACGGTATGAAATGTCAAGCACCTTAGGAACATTGTATAAAATTTCAACATTTGGAGAATCGCACAGCAAAGCTGTTGGAGTTGTTATTGACGGATGTCCGGCCGGAATAGATTTACCTCTTGAAGTAATTCAGAAGCAACTAAGCAGAAGAAAGCCGGGGCAAAATAAGCTTACAACTCAGCGCAAAGAGGATGATGAAGTTCAAGTTCTTTCCGGAATAGAAAACGGAAAAACTCTCGGAACACCAATTTGTCTGATTGTTAACAACAAAGATCAGCGTCCCGGCGATTACAAAAAAATGTCAGATGTTCCCCGTCCTTCTCATGCTGATTTTACTTATCAGAAAAAGTTTGGAATTCGCGCATCAAGTGGTGGTGGAAGAGCAAGCGCCAGAGAAACAATTGGGTCTGTTGCAGCAGGAGCAATTGCAGATTTTATTTTAAAAACTAAATTTGATATTGATATCATTGCTTATGTGAGTCGTATTGAAAAAATCGATTTATCTGAAAATTTCTCAGAGGAAAACTTATCCAGAGAAATTGTGGATGAAAGTCTGGTAAGATGCCCGGATAAATCTGCTTCTGAAAAAATGGTGCAGCGCATTGAAGAAATCAAATCAGAAAGAGATTCAATTGGTGGAGTAATTACCTGCGTAGTTAAAAATGTTCCTGTTGGATTAGGTGAACCTGTTTTTGAAAAACTTGAAGCAAAGCTGGCTCAGGTAATGATGGCAATTCCGGCAACAAAAGGCTTTGAAATAGGTTCGGGATTTAAGGGAAGTAAAATGAAAGGTTCCGAACACAACGATTTGTTTGAATACAACGAAAACAAACTACAGACCACAACAAACAACAGCGGCGGAATACAAGGTGGAATTTCCAACGGAGAGGAAATCTATTTTAAAGTAGCGTTCAAACCAACTGCTACTATTGCACTTCCGCAGGATACTTCAGATTTTGAAGGAAACAAAACCGTGATAGAAGGTAAAGGTCGTCACGATGCATGCGTAGTTCCGCGCGCGGTTCCTATAGTTGAAGCAATGGCAGGAAATGTAATTTTAGATATGCTTTTAAGACAAAACGCCAGACAGTTGTAAAAGAAATTATTTTTTAATCTCTCTTATTCGCCCGACCATAATTCCGATCTGTTTCTTGTTTTTCTTAATATAATCTGAAAGAGGCAGTTTTGTGATTTGTATTTTTTTACCGGAAACCGGAGCGTGTAAAAAATGAATTCTGTCGTCACTCATTTTAACAGCTATTCCAACGTGCGAAATATCGAGTCCTTTAATGCTTGTGGTAATTCCTATTATATCACCACTTTTTAGTTTGCTTTCATTTTTTTCGATATCTAACTGATTAATGTAAAAATAATTTCTTTTGTTCATTTCATTTTCAATAACAGACATCTTTTTTACAAAAACAGGATTATTTTTTAACTCTTTATAATATTGAGGGTGAGCTGACATAAAGTTAATTCGCTTTTCATATTTTTCTCCGCCAATATCTTTTGTTACAAGATCAATAATTTCTCTCTTGTCCATTTCAAACAGCCAGTCAGAAAAATAATGAAGTCTGGAAGTATAATCTCCAAGTTTTCCATTACGATATCTTACATTTTCAAGTTCAGATTCAAAATCAGAAAAGCCGGTTTTACTTCTTTTTATATTTCTTGAAAAAACCAAAGCAGCTTCGACAAATGTGTAACAATCGAGTCCGGTTAAATGAATTCGTAATTCTTCTTTATTTTCATTTTGTAATGTGTTTGCTGCGTATTCAATTCCGATAAAACTTTTTGCAATTTCCGTAAAGATTTTATTAATCGGTTTTTCTTTCAAATCAAGAGAATTTGCAAGCACAAATTTTTGATTGCAGATTCGTACATCTTCATCTGTATGAACAGATTGACCAAACAAAATTCCGGATAATATAAAAGCAAAAAGAAGTTTTATCATATCGGGAAGTCCTCATCAGCCGGAGGAGGCGGAGGTGGAGCTGCCTGCTGTTGTTCAGGTGAGCCCTGATATGCTGCTTCATTATGGAAAATATCAAGATTATCATAACGCGCATATTCTTTGATAAATCTGGTTTTGGCAGTTCCTGTAGGGCCGTTTCTCTGTTTTGCCACAATGATTTCCGCAGTACCTTCTGTCGGGTTACCATCAGCATCAGCCATAATTCCGTATGCTTCGGGTCTGTATAAGAAAAGAACGTTATCCGCATCCTGCTCAATAGAACCAGATTCACGAAGATCGGAAAGCATCGGGCGTTTATCATTTCTACTTTCCACTGCCCTGTTAAGCTGGGAAAGTGCGATTACCGGAACATTAAGTTCTTTTGCCATACCTTTAAGTGATCGTGAGATTGTGGAAATTTCACGCTCGCGACTCTCCATATTTGAACCGCCTGACATAAGCTGAAGGTAGTCAATTACAACCAGACCAATATCTCTTTCAGCCTTTAATCTTCTACATTTTGCTCTGATTTCAAGCACTGTTTGTCCGGGAGTATCATCAATAAAGATAGGTGCTTCACTAAGTTTATGTGCGGTTCTGCTTATTCTTGGTCCATCCTCGGCCTTAAACGTACCGGTACGAACACTGTGTGCATCAATACGTGCCTCGGAACAGATAAGTCTTGTTACCAACTGCAAAGTTGCCATCTCCAGACTAAAATATGCAACCCCGATTTTATGATCAACCGCGGCATTTCTTGCAACTGACAATGAAAATGCAGTTTTACCCATTGCGGGACGAGCGGCAACGATAAGTAAGTCAGTTTTCTGAAAACCGCCAAGGATATCATCAAGTTCCATTAATCCGCTTGGTACAGCATTTTTCGACATATCATTTCCGTGAATAGATTCGATATGTTCAATTGCTTCGCGAACTGCTTTATCCATTGAAGTGTAAGATTCTTTGAATCCACCTTCAGTGATTTGAAATATTTTTGATTCGGCAGTATCGAGCAAATCAAAAACATCTTCACTACCGGTATAAGCAGAAGTTGCAATATCAGTAGTTGTATTTATAAGTTTTCTGAGAATCCATTTTTCTAAAATAATTTTAGCGTGAAAATCTACATTTGCTGCAGATGAAACATCTTGCGACAATTTACTAATGTACGAAGCTCCGCCACTTGCTTCCAGTTTTCCCGCTTTGTGCAATTCTTCATAAAGTGTAACAGTATCAACAGGTTCATTATTTTCAAAAAGCTTAATTACTGATTCAAAAATCACTCTGTGCTTTGGATCGAAAAAACAATCCGGTTTTAAAATTTCTACAACCTTTGGGATTGCTTCATTTTCCAGCAGCATAGCACCGATAACATTAAATTCAATATCGGGAACCGCAGGTGGTTTTTTTGAATTATTTTGCACTTCGCTTAAGCCTTGTGCGTAATTATTGTCCATTCCAGTCATAATTATCCTGTTACCAATTCGTCATGTAATTTCCTGAATTTCTGTACATCTTCCCAGCAACCTCTTTTCCAGTTAGGATTTCTGAGCAACGCTGCAGGGTGATAAGTAACCATAAGTTTTCTGTTGTTAAAATCGAATACTTGTCCGCGCATTTTTGATAAACTTTCGTTGTTATTAAGCAAGCCGTTTGCGGCTACCTTTCCCAAACATAATATAATTTTTGGATTAATCAATTCTATTTGTTTGAAAAGATAAGGCATACAAGTTATCATTTCGGATGAAGAAGGGTTTCTGTTGCCCGGCGGGCGACATTTAAGAATGTTGGCAATATAGATTTCTTCTCTCTTAAACTTTATTGCCTTAATAATATCATTAAGCAATATTCCTGCTCTGCCTACAAATGGTTCACCCTGTTCATCCTCATCTGCGCCAGGCGCTTCGCCAATAAGCATAGCAGTTGCGCTCGGATTTCCGACTCCGAAAACAAAATTCTTTCTTGTTTCGCCAAGGTTGCAATTCATACATTCGGAGATTGCAGAGTTCAGCTCTTCAAGCGTTGAAGTTTTGTTAAATTCGCCGTCAATTTTAATTACAGGTTTGCTTTGAACCGGTTTTTCTTTCGTGGTTTCAAAAAGATTTATCTTTATACCGGGTTCTCTTTCATTTGCAGTTTGCGGAGATTTGCTTTCAGGAGTTGCAACATTCACCTGAATGTTTTCCAAAAGATCGTTGCCAAAAATTTCCTGCTGATCTTTTAATGCTTCTATTAATAAGTTTTTTATAGTCACGCTGGCTAAATAATTTTATTTAATTCCGAAAGGATGCAATTTGCAGTCTGAAACTTACTTTGCAAAGGAAAATCTGATTTATTGCCATCTTTATTTAAGATTGTAATTTTGTTTGTATCAAACTCAAAACCTGCACCTTCTTCTTTAAGAGAATTAAGAACAATCATATCCAGATTTTTCTTTTTAAGTTTCTTTTGCGCATTCTCAAATTCAAAATCTGTCTCAAGTGCAAAGCCGACAACTACTTTGTTTTCCTTTTTGATATTTGCTAAAATATCTTGATTTTCTGTTAATTCTATAGAAGTTAAATTTTCTTCTTTTTTAATTTTTTTATCTTTTGGGTCAGCCGGTTTGTAATCGGCAACAGCGGCAGACATAATTAATATGTCGCTTTCAGCCAATTCCTGATTAACAGCTTCTTGCATTTCAGAAGCTGATCTGACATCAATTCTTTCAACTTCCTGATAAATTTCTTCTGATGAAGGACCGCAAATTAATTTAACTTCTGCTCCGCGAAGAAACGCTGCTTTGGCCAGTTCAATTCCCATTTTACCGGAAGAACGATTTCCGATAAATCTGACAGGATCGATATCTTCGTATGTTGGTCCAGCAGTAACAAGAATTTTCTTTCCTTTAAAATCTTTATCGATATTGGAAAGAACAAGCTCGGCTGAGTCAACAATTTTTTCCGGATCTGCCATTCGTCCACAGCCTTCCAGACCACTTGCAAGAAATCCACTTTCTGCGTGTACAATAAAAGCGCCTCTTTTTTCCAGCACATTGATATTATCAATGTTCGCCGGTTTATGGTACATATCAACATCGGCAGCCGGCGCAATAAGAAGCGGAGCACGGAGAGCTGACACAACCATTGTAAGAGCATTATCAGCCATTCCCATTCTGATTTTTGCAAGAGTATTAACAGTTGCTGGGGCAATAATCATCAAATCGGCCCACAAGCCATATTCGATGTGCCAGGCTTTCATATCTGTTCCATTTTCCTGGGAAGCGGGAAGGTTTTTAACAATTACATCATTTCCCGTAAGAGTGGAAAAAGTAAGAGGAGCAATAAACCCGAGTGCCGAAGGAGACATAACAACTCTTACATCAGCACCTCTTCTGATTAATTGTCTTACAAGTAAACAGGTCTTATAAGCGGCAATGCCGCCTGTAACACCTACTATAATTTTTTTCCCTTTTATGGAATCAGCCGACATTTATTTTTCTTCAGCTTCTTCTTTATATCTGTATTGCACACCTTCACCCATAAATTTGTCTAAAGCAAAAAGATGTGGTTTTTTTCTTTTGTCGAATTCTTTTGAAATTTCAAGTTTGTCAGAATTTGCTTTATCATCAAATTCATCTTCAATGCCATCAGGATTCATGGTATTTAGCATAGTATTATATTCAAGTCTCCACTCTTCATTAACCTGACGAGCTTTTTTACCCACAGCAATAATAGCTTCATAAATATTGCTGGCTCTGTCATCAATCTTTTTCAGATCAGATGGTTTGAATTCCATACTTTCTCCTAATTTATATTATTATCAATAATTTCTTTAACTTGTACAACTGCATCATCAAGAACCTCATTTATCACTTTATAATCAAACTTATCGTTATAAGTGAGTTCCATTTCGGCTCTGTCTATACGTTTTTTAAAATCTTCATCACTTTCGGTTTTTCTTTCGGTTAACCGTTTTTTTAATTCTTCCAGACTCGGAGGCATTACAAATATAACCACAGAATCTTCAGGATAATATTTTTTAATATTAACAGCGCCTTTTACATCAATATCAAAAATAACGGAAATGCCGTTTTTAAGTTTTTCTTCAACAACACTTTTAAGTGTTCCGTAATGATAATCGTAAAACTTTTCCCATTCTATAAATTCATCATTTTCAATTTTATTTTGAAAATCTTCTTCCGATATAAAATAGTAATCTTTTCCGTGAACTTCGTTTTCTCTTCGTTCACGGGTAGTGGCAGAAACAGAAAATTCAAAATTTTGATAATCGTTCAAAATTCTTCTGGCAATTGTTGTTTTTCCTGATCCGCTTGGTGCTGTAAAAACAATAAGTTTGGCTTTACTTTTATTCACTTTATTCAATATTCTGTATCTGTTCTCTGATTTTTTCAAGTTCTTCTTTTATGAAAAGTCCTTTATAAGAAATTTCAGAAGAAACTGATTTACTGTTAATTGTATTTGCTTCGCGATTCATTTCCTGACAAAGGAAATTCATTTTACGACCAATCTCATCGTTATCTTTTAATGTATCGAGAAATACTTTGCAATGACTTTTCAAACGAACTATTTCTTCGGTAATATCATACTTTTCAGATAGAAGAGCCAGTTCAGCTTTTAATCTGTCGTCAAAATCTGTTAGTTCATCAACTAACTGCGCTGCTCTTTCTTTCAGTTTATTAAAATAATCTACAACCGCAGATTTGCTTAATTCTTCAATTTCTTCAATTGTGTTTGAGATATTTGAAATTCTCAAACGCAAATCTTTTTCCAGTTCTGCACCTTCTTTTTTACGCATCATTTCAAGCTGATCGATTGCTTTATCAAGTGCATCAAGAACAAGCTGATATTCTTTTTCGGAATCACCGGTTGTATCTGTAAAGAAAAGATGCTGGAAAGAAAGAATATGATCAAAATTAATTTCAGTATCAAGTTCAGTTGTATCTTTTATTTCCTTTAATAACTTCACGGTTTCTTTAAGTGCATTCTGATCTATAAAAACGTTTCTGTTATCAATACCTTCACGTTTCAGATAAATATTTACACTTACTTTACCGCGCTTTATTCTATTCTTAACTATTTCTCTTATGGCAAGTTCCTTGTCAGAAAGACTGCGAGGAAATTTTACCATTAAATCCAGATACCTGCTGTTAAGACTTTTTATTTCTACTTCTGCAATAACATGATCAAGTTGAAGAACACCTTTGCCAAAACCAGTCATACTCGAAATCATCAATCAACCTCAAAAATATTTAATCGTTAAAAATACTTAATTTTCTGCTTTAGATAAAGAAATAAATGTGAATGGGACTGATCAAAAAGCTTCGCCAATTCCTATCTGGATGCTGACTGCATCATTATAAAAATGCGGCCAGTCGCTTAAATTCTGATTTCTCTGCGGATCCCAGAGTTTTATTCCAAAATCGACGCGAATTGGAGCAAACGGAGAGTAGTATCTGAAGCCAAAACCGGTTGAGAGAGCAATTTTTCTGTAGGTGAATTCACCCGGAGATTCCCAATTATTACCGGCATCAACAAAAAATGCCGATCCAAAATCGCCAAAAAGATGAATTCTGGCTTCTGCTGAAAATTCCAGCATAAAAAATCCGCCCGGAACTATTTTCTGATTAAAAATAAGTTCAAAATCCTGACTGCTTAAATCACCAATGTCCTCAAAAGTAATATCTCTGTCAGATTTGGAGTATAAATCTCTTGCTTTCCATCCTCTTACGGAGTTTGCCCCGCCTGAATAGAAGCGCTGATTTATCGGAACTTTGAACTTATTTCCGTTATACGCGTGAATAATTCCTGATCTTACTTTAAATGCAAATGCTGATCTTTCCAGATTGAAGAAAGGAAAATAAACAGAGGAAGTAAGCTGAACTTTGAAATATTCAGGAGTTTCCGGTTTGTATGAAAATAATTTATCCAATATATAATTAAATGTATTTCCGCCTTCAATCTGCAAATTAACATTTAATCCTTTGGTTGGAAACATCAACTGTAAATCGTTTGTATGGTTCATCCCGATGTTAAATCCGAACAACATATTACTGCTTTCGGAATTATCAAATCCCCCTGTATCAAGAAGATAGTTAACTACTTTATTTACATCAGTCGAATCATTTTGTGCAGTTTTGAAAAAATTAAAGAAGCGCTTATGAAGATAGTTACGCTTGTAATTTGTATTCTCTCTTTCAAAATTCAAAAAGGTGGATAATGAAGTTACGTAAGTAAACCTGGGCAAATCAAAATTAAGATTTATTTTTCCACCATATAAAGATGTATTATATTCGTCACTTCTTTTTCTGATTGTGTAATAACCTTCATAAACAGTATTTATCGGCTCACCAAAAAAAGTGGGTTGTTCTATTGCAATTCTGGCATCGGCATATCCGTATAAACTATCGGAAAGGGAAAGATCTTTTACAAATTTAAGAGGATCTGTTGAAGCCACTGAAAATGTGGAGGATAATTTTCTTGCACCGCCCATAAAGTTTCGTTTGGTAAATTCGATGGCAAGACCCAGATTCAGCGAATTATCCTGATTATCATTATTAAAAATTACCTCAGGAGTGATTTGATATATT
>JBGRQB010000103.1:0-15319 GCA_041725875.1 Rhodothermaceae bacterium | reverse complement strand
ATTTTTAATTGTCCAGAAACATGATCCTTTACCAGAACTTCAAAATATTTATGACCAAACTTTTTATCGTCCAGAACCATATCATATCTTAAACCGCTTGCAACAAACACTCTTTTTACTTTTTCAACCTGCTTAAGTTTTTCCAAAAGAGTTATCTGCTTAGAATGATTTGTTTTAAGCCCTTTGCAAGGTTCGGGGAAAAGACAACGTTTATCTTTGCAAGCGCCCGATTTCAATTTTTTTGCACATTCAAAGCCGTACATATTTGCTGTCGGACCCCCGACATCAGAAATATTTCCTTTAAAATCTTTTTGGCGGGCCATAATTTTAGCTTCGTTAACAATTGATTTTTCACTTCGCCACCTTACTGTTCGTCCCTGATGAACCGTGATTGCACAAAAATTACAATCGCCGTAACAGCCACGATGAGAAGGAATGGAAAATCTTATTGTATCGAGCGCCTTAACTTTTCCATTTTTTCCGTAAAACGGATGAACATTCCGTTCAAAATCGAGATCGTGAACTTCATCCAGCTCAGGCTGTGAAAGATATTGAGCCGGCGGATTTTGAATCAGATATCGATCATCAATTTTTTGTTGTAATCCTTTTGCATTAAGAGGATCATTATTTTGATGAAATGTATCGAACATTTTTACAAATAACTTTTTATCCGCCACAGCCTGATCAAAAGAGGGAAGTGTTAAATACTCAGGATTTTCCTCACGGGAAATGTAGCAAAGTCCGTTAACATCAGCAGCAGATTCACCATTTTTCAGCTTTTCTGCAAGCTGCAGGACAGATCTTTCACCCATTCCGTAAACTAAATAATCTGCTTTTGCATCAAAAAGAATGGGTTTTCTTACTTTATTCGACCAAAAATCATAATGTGTAATTCTTCGCAGACTTGCTTCAATTCCACCCAGAACAACAGGGGCAGTATTTTTAAAATACCTTCTGATAAGATTTGTGTAAAACATTGAAGCTCTGTCAGGGCGCTTATCATTTGTTCCGCCCGGAGTGAAATCATCCTGCTGACGCTTCTTTTTAAGAGCGGTATAATTTGCAACCATAGAATCAACCGAACCGGCAGAAACTCCCCAAAACAGGCGCGGTTCTCCTAGTCTGGAAATATCTTTATCGCTGTTACAATCGGGTTGGGCAATTATTCCTACTCTGAAACCATTTTTTATCAGAGTTTTGCCAATAACGGAAATCCCGATGTACGGACTGTCGATATAAGTATCACCTGTAACAAGAATAACATCGAGTTCATTCCAGCCAAGTTGCTTGAGTTCTTTTTGAGTTGTAGGTATAAACATCACATTATAATTTTAAAATTAAATACCAAAAAAAGCAAAATAAGACAAATAATCCAATATAATTTTAGCAATATCAACAGGTTGAACAAAGTATTTAACTTGAATATTTCCGGGTATTTCGTAAATTACTATTTCCATTAATTTAATAATTTAACGTGAGGAGATTAGATGGCTTTTTCATTAAACAGAATTTCATTGATTGGTAATCTTGGTAAAGATCCTGAAACAAGATTTACAACAAGTAATGTTGCAGTTACATCTTTTTCTGTGGCAACTACCCACAGTTATAAGGGCAAGGATGGCAACTGGGTGAATGAAACTACCTGGCATAATGTTGTAGCTTTTAATCTGTCTGACTTTTTGCGTGACAATCTTAAAAAGGGTAAAAAAGTATACGTAGAGGGCAGATTGACAAACAGAAGCTATGAAGACAAACAGGGCGTAACAAGATATGTTACAGAAGTACTTGCAGATAACTCCAAGCTGATTCCGCTTGAAGCCAGAGAAGGTGGCGGTTATTCCGGTGGTGGTTCATCATACGGATCATCGGAACCAGCTCCTAATGCTGCGGGACCTGTAGCAGATATGCCTGTTGAAGAAAACGATGATTTACCATTTTAATTTTGTAAAACAATTTGAGGGTTAGTTCCTTTTTGGACGATTATTATTTATTTTCTAACGTACTAGTATTATTACTGTTTTTAGCTTTTTCGGCTATTTTTTCAGGAGCCGAAGTAGCGCTCTTTTCTCTTGACAAAAAGAAGTTAAAAGAGTTTGAGAAAAATAAAAAATTACTTGAAAGATATATTCTTGAATTAATTGAAACTCCAAGAAGGTTATTGGTTACAATCCTCGTTGGAAATACAATTTTTAATGTTGGAGCTTCTATTGTCGGTGTTGCACTGGCAATAGAAGTTGCTTCAATCCTAAATGCAAATGTAGAAATAGTTCTCACGGTTCAGATTATTGTTCTTACAATTCTGATCCTATTTTTCGGAGAAGTTACTCCAAAAGTGCTTGCCACAAAAAATCCGATCACTTTTTCCAAAATAATAGCTTTCCCGGTTTACTGGGTTGGTGTATTAATTTATCCGGTTGCAAAAATTCTTACAGATTCAATAAAGTATTTTTCTTCCAAAATTAATTATAAATCAACCACTGCTTTGTCAGCAAGCGAACTTTCCGAACTGGCTGATATCAGTGTTGAAAAGGGAGCTATGGAAGAGGATGAACAGGAACTTATTCAGGGAATTGTTACATTCAGAACAGTGGTTGTTCGTGAGGTTATGACTCCGCGTGTTGATATGAATGCAATTTCGCTTGATACAGATTTTGATTCTCTAATGAAAATTATAAATGAAAGTGGACATAGTCGTTTTCCTCTTTATAACAGTGATCTTGATGATATTGTGGGAATTATTTACGCAAAAGATTTGCTTCCTTTCCTGAATGATGAAAACGCCAAGAAAAATATTTCTCTGAAAAAAATAGCAAGAAAAGCTCTGTATATTCCTGAATCAAAACTTATCAGCGAACTGCTTCAGGAGTTTCAGAATCAGAAAATGCACATTGGTATTGTTGTTGACGAATATGGCGGAACTGCCGGATTGATTTCTCTTGAAGATATCCTTGAAGAAATTGTCGGGGAAATCAGAGATGAATATGATAAAGAAGAGGTTGAAATAACCGAACTCGGCAACAACAATTATATAATTCTTGGTAAAACCGATATCGATGAACTTAATAAATTACTCGATGAAGATTTTTCTTCTGAAAATGATGATTATGATACTGTCGGCGGATTTATATTCTCCGAAGCAGGAAACATCCCGGAGGAAGGTTTTTCATTTGAGTTTGGAAGATTCCAGTTCACAGTTAAAGAAGTCGAAAATAACAGAATAAATAAAGTTCTTCTGGAGATAAAAGAATCTTAAAAATGTTTGGTTGTCTGCGCAGATTTATAGTTTTGTTTGTCGTAATTTTTGCAATCGGCTATTATGTATTTACAAAATATGGCGATGAAATTTATGCAAACGTAAAAAGGACTGTAATTGATTTTGCACTAAATGATCTTGAATCTTATAACATTAAAGATCAGGAAACATTCAGAAAACTTTCTCTGCTCACTGAAGAATATCTGGATAAGCTTAGTGAAGAGGATTTTTCAGATGCCTACGATAAAACCAAATATTTTTTCGAAGAGATTAAAAATTATCTTTCTGATAATGATATCACTGAAATAGAATTTGAAAACCTAACAAAAATCATTGAAAATGAATAGAGACAGAAAAACCGAAATACGCGTCGGGATAACCGTAATAGTTGGCGTTATTCTTCTTACCTGGATAATTATCTGGGCAAAAAATCTGAGCGTGTTTAACGATGATGTAAAATTAAAAATTGAATTTGATTCCGTTGCCGGACTCGAAACCGGTGATGCTGTTACAATCAGCGGATTAAAGAGAGGTAATGTTGAGCAAATCAATCTTGAGAAAAATAAAATTATTGTTACAATATCTCTGAATAAAGATGTTGAACTCAGAAAAGATTCAGATTTCTTTATTCAGATGGCTGATCTTATGGGAACAAAAAAGATTGATGTTTTTCCCGGAAAAAGTAAGGAGCTGATCGATTTTACCAAAATCCAGAAAGGCTATTTCTCCGGCGATATTTCTACAGCAATGGCAATGCTCAGCTCGGTTCAGGATGATCTTGTAACAATGATAAAAGATTTTAAAGTAACTCTCGACAAGGTAAACAATCTTCTTGATGATAATCTTCAGGCAGAAATAAAATCGTCTGTTAAAAATATTAGCGACTTGAGTTTGAGTCTGAACAAAATGATAAATGAAAACAGAGTTGCCGTGAAAAGTCTTCTTGAAGAAGGAAAGAAACTTGTTCAGACAGGCAATGAATTTATCAAAACTAATTCTGAAGAAGTTAACCTGTTTATAAAAAAATCTAACGGAGTTTTTGAAAATCTGAATCAGCTTCTTGCCAAATCATCCAATCTGATTGATCAGACATCGGAAGGAAAAAACAATTTGGGAAGATTTCTTAATGATAAAGAGTTGTTTGATGATTTGAAAAAATCTGTTTCTGAATTAAAAAGTTTAATGAAATTAATAAACAAACAAATACAAGGCGAAGGATTAAAAGTAGATGCGAACATTTTCTGATTTTGTAAAATTATTGTTAGTTGTTGCACTTGCAGGATCATTGATTGCAAAAGAACCGGTACGCGGAAAAAACGGAATGGTAGTTTCGGCAAGTTCTCCTGCAACAAAAATTGGTGTGGAAATTTTGAAAAAAGGTGGCAATGCTGTTGACGCGGCAGTTGCAGTTGGCTTTGCACTTGCGGTAAGTCATCCGGCAGCCGGAAATATTGGCGGCGGCGGATTTATGGTTTTCCACAGCAGCAAAGGAGAAAACATCACTATAGATTTTAGAGAAACCGCTCCCGAAGCATCTACAAGAGATATGTTTTTGAATGAAGACGGAAGTTTTATTTTGTCTAATTCAACCACAGGCGGAAAGTCAGTTGGCATCCCGGGAACTGTTGACGGTTTGATTTTGGCTCTTGAAAAATATGGAACAATGAGCCTTGCAGAAGTTATCCAGCCGGCAATAGATCTTGCTGAAAATGGATTTGTAATCGGGTACAGACTGGCAGACAACATAAATTATTATAACAAAGTCTTTAATGAATTTGAAGGCTCAAGAAGGGTTTTTACAGTTAACGGAAATCCTTTACCGGATAATCATAAACTGATTCAGAAAGATTTATCTGAAACTTTAAAACTGATAAGAGACAACGGCAGAAAAGGATTTTATCAGGGAAGTGTTGCAGAAAAAATTGTGGAGCAGGTTAAGAAAATTGGTGGCATTATGTCGCTGAATGATCTGAAAAATTACAGATCAAAAATCAGAAAACCAGTTGAATCAACCTTTGGAAATATGCAGGTTGTATCTATGCCACCACCTTCCTCCGGCGGCATTGCAGTGATACAATCATTAAACGCACTGCTCAAAAACAAGTTTAAACCAGAAGATTGGGGAAGTTCAAAATACTACCATACTTTGGTTGAAGTATTAAGAAGAGTGTATGCCGACAGGTCAGTCCATTTAGGCGATCCTGATTATTATAACGTGCCTGTAAACTCTTTGATTAAAAAGAGTTATGGTGAATCGTTAAATAATAAAATTGGCTATGCTGCCACAGATTCAAAAGATATAAAAGCAACAGATTTTAATATAAAAGAGAGTGATCAGACAACCCATTATTGCGTGGCGGATAAATTTGGAAATGCTGTCAGCATAACTTATACGTTAAATTCCAGCTTTGGAAACAGATGTGTTGTAAATGGAGCGGGGTTTTTACTTAACAACGAAATGGATGATTTCAGTGCCAAGCCCGGTGCTCCCAATCAGTACGGACTTGTAGGTAACGAAGCCAATGCCGTTGCTCCGGGAAAAAGAATGTTGAGTTCTATGACTCCCACAATTGTTCTGCGCGATGGAAAACCCTTTCTTATGCTAGGCGGAAGAGGCGGCTCCAAAATAATTACTGCGGTTCTGCAGGTAATGCTAAACGTTGTTGTTTTTGATATGAATATTCAGGATGCAGTTGATGCTCCGAGAATTCATCACCAATGGCTGCCTGACAGAATAGATTTTGAAGAACGCGCTATTTTGAATGATGTTAGAGAAAGTTTATTGCAACGCGGACACAAACTTGGTAAGAAAAGAAAAATTGCCAATGTTGAAGCGATAATGATAGATGAAAATAATTATTTCTGGGGAGCAGCAGATCCCCGCGGATTTGGTTCGGCAGAAGGTTACTAAATGGTTGTAGGAATTGGAATTGACATAATTGAAATTGAGCGAATTAAAAGAAGCATTGAAAAATTCGGTGATCAGTTTCTAAACAAAATTTTTACCGAAAGCGAAATAAAATATTGCTCGGAAAAGAAAAATCAGTATCAGCATTTTGCTGCACGCTTTGCTGCAAAGGAAGCAATTATAAAAACGCTTAGTTCTGTCAGAACCGAACCTGCAAACTGGAAGGATATGGAAATTTATAATGAGTCGGGAGGACTTCCAAAAGTAAAGCTTCATAACGATCTTGCTGTTTATGTTGAAAACGGAAGAGAGTTAAAAATTACAATGAGTCACTCTGAAAATTATGTAACCTGTTTTGCAATTTTGTTTAACACATTGGAAACTTTGAAGATCGATGAATGAAAATAAAGTTATAGTTGCAATGAGCGGCGGAGTTGATTCCTCTGTTGCAGTAAAGCTTTTGCTCGATCAGGGATTTGAAGTTGCCGGAATTACAATGATGGTAGATCACTATTTTGATGCTTCCGTTGAACAAGATGCAAAAGCTGTTGCTGAAAAGTTAAACATTGAACATCATACAATTAACCTCACAAAAGAGTTTGACGAAAAAGTAATAAAGTATTTCACTGATGAATATATAAAAGGGAGAACTCCAAATCCCTGTGTTATGTGTAATCCGGAAATTAAGTTTGGAGAGATCTTAAAGAAATGTGACGAACTTGATGCCAAATTTCTTGCCACTGGTCATTATGCTTTAATTGAAGAAGATTTTGATAAAAAAATATTTAAACTCAAAAATATCGACAACAAAAAAGATCAATCATACTTTCTCTGGAAATTGTCTCAGGAACAGTTGAGTAGAACTATTTTTCCGCTTGCCGGTTATGCAAAAGAACAGATAAGAGAAATTGCAAAAGAGATTGGACTTAATGTTGCTGAAAAACCTGACAGTCAGGAAATCTGTTTTGTAAATGAAAGCAGTTACAGAGAGTTCTTATATAATAAAATACCTGAAGAAATTTCTAAAATTAAAAAAGGCGATTTTATTTATGAAGGAGAGGTAATTGGCAAGCATCAGGGATATTATAATTATACTGTTGGTCAGCGTCGCGGACTCGGAATAGCTGTCGGGAAACCAGCTTATGTCACACATATTGATGCTGAAAAAAATGAAGTTGTGATAGGTGATAAAAGTGATTTGCTTACATCAGTTGTAAAAGCATCTGAAGTGAATTTTGTAAGCACTGATAAATTTGAAAAAGGGGAAAAAGTTTTCGGCAAAATCAGGTTTAACAATCAGGCAGAAGAAGCTGAAATAATTGATATAAAAAATGATTCAATAACTGTCGAATTCAAAACACCCAAAAGCGGAGTTGCGCCCGGACAATCACTTGTTTTGTACGACAAAGATGGTTTTTTGCTTGCAGGAGGAGTTATAGAATAGTCTGAATATTTTCAAATTTATAGAGCTTTTTTCAAAATAATGTGTTAAATTCAACTGAAGAATGATTATCACATAACTTGGAGGGGAAATGAAAAAAGGCACTTCTTTTTTGTTAGTTCTATTTATTGCACTCATCTTTACAGGCTGTAACCATTATTATAACAGATTTGTTATTACAGATGATTTATACAGCCAGCTCAAAGTAAAAGAAACCAAAAGTGAAGAAGTAATTAAACTTATTGGTGAACCTTATCAAGTATCATTTGTAGGTAACGGTTATGAAATTTGGACCTACATTTCCGGTTATGATAAAACCAGAACAGATCCCGACTTTAAATCTTATGAAACTACTTATGTGAAACTCTATTATCTTGTAATGGATGAAAATACTCTTATTAAAGTAAGGAGTACGCGTTACAGACCATTAGGAATTTTCCTGAGAGAACTTGAGTATGATGATAAAGATAATGATTTTCTGGGATTTCGAATAAATCAATCTGAGAACCATAATATGAATGCTCACAGACGAGCAATGGAGCAATCAAATAATGATGCAATGCGAGAGCATTTGAGAATTCACGAAATGCATATGAATCTGCACAATTCAACATTAAAATAAGACAGGGGATTTTCCCCTGTTTTTTTTGGAGTCAGCATGAAATTTTTGGAATGTAAATCTAAAGAGGATTGGACAAACTGGCTTAAAGAAAATCATAAAAAGGAAAATGAAATATGGCTGGTTTTTCACAAGATGAAAAAAGGGAAATATTTTCTGAGTTATGATTTTGCGGTTGAAGAAGCACTTTGTTACGGTTGGATCGATTCTATTATTAAAAAGATTGATGAAGATAAATATTGCAGAAAATTTACAGTAAGAAAAGAGAAAAGTAACTGGTCTGAATCAAACAAGAAACGAGTTCAAAAATTAGTAAAAGAAAATAGAATGAAACCTGCCGGACAACGATTAGTTGATATTGCCAAAGAAACCGATACTTGGAATAAGAGTGCATTACCAGATGTTTCGCAGGAGGTTTCAAAAGAGTTTGAAGCTGAACTAAACAAAAACACCAGTGCGAAAAAGTTTTTTAATTCTTTATCCAAGACAGATCAAAAATATTTTATCCTCTGGATTAACTCTGCCAAAAGGGAAGCAACAAAAACGAAACGCATTAGCGAATCTGTTGCAAAACTCTTGAAACAGGAGAAGCTCGGACTCAAATAATTACTTTTTTGTAAAAACATATCCTCCGATAATTGCCGTTACAGGTGCAACCAGAACCAATCCAAAACTCCCGACCATTGTATGAAGAATTTCCGCTGCCACAAAGTTGATATTAAAAATATTGATTGCCGGTGTTCCTTTTGCCATAAAAACCATAAAGACAAACATAAAACTTCCGGAGTAAGCAAAAAGCAAAGTTGTTGTCATTGTACCAATTACGGGTCGTGCAATTTTAAAACCAGATAAAATCAATTCTCTTTTTGTCAGATTAGGAGATTTTTCAATTAGCTCGTCCTGTGCTGCACTGATATCCATTGCAACGTCCATCACTGCTCCTGCCGCTGAAATAAAAATTCCGGAAATCAAAATATCAGAGAGATTCAAATCAACAAATCCAGCATAAAGCAAAAGTTCGGAAAATTCTTTTACACTTCCGGGCACACGGAAAAAATACCCGAAAATTACTGATAAAGCTGCGGTTATTAAAACTCCGGTTATTGATCCGCTAAGAGCAACAGTTCCTTTTTTTGTAAATCCGCTTATCAGTAAAATAATTACTGTCGTTGTAATAAAAACAATAAGAAGAGTTACAGTAATTGGGGCAATCCCTTTTAAGAGAAAAGGAATTAGAATTTTCCAGATTGCAAGGGCAGTAAAAACAAAAGAGAGAAGAGCTTTGAAGCCTGTCCACCCAGCAAAAAGAACAAGAAACAGAGAAAACAAAACAAACAATATTAGTTCAACATTTATTCTGTAAATATCTTCTGCCCGTGCACTTTTAATTTTGCTGTTTTCTTTTTCAATAACTGCTAAAACTATATCACCTTGTTTGTAGACTTTGTCAAAACTCATTTGTCCCATCATCACATTTTTTGATGAAACAACAGAATCTTCAAACTCACCGGTTAATATTTCCATATTGATAAACTGAGTTCCGGTTGTTACCAGTCCATATTTCTGTAAATCCCGATTGTCTGTTTTAGTGATTTCTGCTTTTTCGCGCAGACTGTTTTTTACAAGAGCCGGATTTTCAAATCCGGTTGGCAAGATCCATAAGACCAGTGAAATAAAAAATATAACAAGAGTGAATATAAGGTTGGAATTTTTTTTCATATTAATATTGATGCACGGAAAATCCGTGCATCATCCGTAATTAGTTTTGAAGTTTGGCTATTTTCATAATTTTTTTTGCGATGTCGGTATTGTCATAATATCCGCTGAATTCATATTGTCCCTGACCCATTGCAAAAACAGGAACCGGCACTCCAGTGTGTTTGTAGCTTGTCCAGTCAAGACCGGCTTTATTATTCAGCAAATGAGTTACGGTAACTGTAAACGCGTCGTAACCGCCAAATGATAAATAATCCACTTCACTTGGATAAACATCTTCGTTGTTGAAAGTCTTCTTAAAAGCATTTTCCAGAGAGTTCATTTCATAATCTGAAAGATCAAGTTTTTCGTTAAGAGCTGCATTTCCCAGACCAAAATATTTTTTCACGCTATCCACAGCGCCGTCAAAATTTACATTACCGGCTTGCTTCCATTCGTAAACTTTAGCTGTAAAAACTTCGTAAGAAACCTTTTGATATTTAAGCAGATTAAATGCTGTTTCATATTTTGTAGATGCAAATCCAAGAGTTAACCCGCCGCATTCGTGATCTCCTGTAACAACAATTAAGGTTTCATCCGGGTGACTGTGGTAAAAATCGATAGCTTTTTTTATTGATTTGTCAAAAGCAACCATATCGTGAGTTGCCGCAACAGCATCGTTTGCGTGACAGGCCCAGTCAACTTTTCCAGCTTCCACCATCAGGAAAAACCCTTTGTCATTATCAAGCACGTCAATTCCTCTTTGCGTAAACTCTTCTAATGAGATATGATCTTCTGGTCTGTCCATATCATAATAAAGCGCGGCCGAGCCATCTGTTGTGTGATTATAAGCCCACAATTTTTTCCCGTTTTGAGCTGAGTTTAATTCACCGCGGGTAGTAACTACCTGATATCCGGCAGATTGCATTTTTGAAATAATATCTCCGTTTCCTTTGCTCGGGAAATTGCCTTTTGCATATCCGCCGCCGAAATAATCAAAATTACTTGTAGCCATCTGAGCAGCTATGTCGTAATATTGCCCTCTTGAATCGGCGTGAGCATAGAAGCAGGCTGGAGTAGCGTGATCTATACTTACACTTGAAACTATCCCGACTCTCATACCTTTTTCTTTTGCAATTTCTGCCATTGTTTTGATGTTTTTGGTTTTGTCAGTTGTTTTGGAAATAACACCAATTGCTGTTTTAGAACCTGTTGCCAATGCTGTTGCAGATGCAGCTGAACCGGTTATGTATCTGTCGGCAGCCATTGTTGTTGACATTCCTGTAACAGGGAAGCCGGTCAGATTTAAAGCACCTAATCCGTATAAAGTTGTTTTTGACAACTTAAATTCAGAATCGGCAAGAGCAGCTTCTGTAAGGTTAATCTGAGCTGATGACATTCCGTCACCAATAAAGAAAAATACATACTTTGGAGTTTTGTACTGAGTTATTGAATTTTCCGGTTGAACCGGATTGTCATCGTCATCATCTGAACAGGCAACAAAAAACAGAGCAGATGAAAGTAAAACGAACAATAATAATAATTTGGAAGAAAGTTTTGTTTGTTTCATGGTATCTCCTTTATGAATAAAATGATATCGAAGTCCTTTTTAGTGCCGAAACAAACATACAAAACCAGTATTAACTAATTTTCTCTTAATTGTTAACTAATTTTTACGAAAATGTTAAATGGTTCTGTTAATTAAAATTTAATTGGACATTGGAAAATTTTATATTAACGACTTTATTGTAAATTTTACTGAGGGTTATGAAAGGGAAATATTTCAGAATTGCGGAACTTGTTTTACTCTTTATAATTGCGCCGATAATAATATCATATCACAGAGTTGAACTTAAATCATTTATAATTCCAATAATTTTAGTTTTGGCAATTTATTGTCTGATAACTCTGTTAAAAGATAAAAACTTTAACAGAAAAAGATTTTTGCTGGGAAAAGGAGAAAAAGGCTCCTTTAAAATAATTTTATACAGATTTTTAGCCGGTTCAGCTATTTTGCTGATTTTTATGTTTTTTCTTATCCCGGAACTTTTGTTTGATTTTCCTCTCAATTACACAAGTTTATGGATAGCTGTTCTCTTTATCTATCCGTTACTTTCTGTCTATCCGCAGGAAATTATCTTCAGAACATATATTTTTCATCGATATTCTGATCTGTTTTCAAACAGACAGACATTTCTGATATTTAATGCAGTTTTATTCGGATTTGCACATATTGTATATGGAAACTGGATTGCAGTTGTGCTTAGCTCAATTGGCGGCTATTTTTTTGCAACTACTTATGATTCAACGGAATCTACCATAATTACCGCAATTGAACATGGTTTTTGGGGTGATTTGATTTTTACAGCCGGACTCGGAATCTACTTCTATTCAGGTGCAATTTCCTGAAAAATTCCTCATCTTAAACAGATAAAGAGAGGATTAAGAATAATTTGGCTTAATAATAAAATTGAATTACTAAAATTCCCTAAAATTCATTATCTTAATGATCGTTTTAAATTAATTATTTTGATCACTTAATCCAGAAAATTATGAGTAAAAAGAGAATATTGAGCGGTATGCGTCCCACAGGAAAACTTCACATTGGTCATTATGTCGGAGCATTGGAAAACTGGGTGCAATTACAGAACGAATACGATAATTTTCATCTTATTGCAGATTATCATGTTCTTACTACAACTTTAGACACAAGTGAAATTTATAACAATTCGATTGAAATGGTTATAGATTGGCTTGCTGCTGGAATAGATCCTGAAAAAAGTCCTATTTTCAGACAATCCCAGATTAAAGAGCATACCGAATTGTTTCTTATATTTTCTATGCTCATTAGTAAAGCGCGACTCGAAAGAAATCCGACTTTAAAAGATCAGGTTCGCGATCTTAATCTGGAAAATATAATATATGGTCACCTGGGATATCCTGTTTTACAAGCAGCCGATATTCTGCTTTATAAAGGTGATGCTGTACCTGTTGGCGAAGATCAGGTTCCGCACGTGGAAATAACAAGAGAGCTTGGAAGAAAATTCAACAATTCTTACGGTGATGTTTTTCCTGAATGTGAAGCAAAACTGACAAAGTTTTCTCGTCTGCCGGGTCTGGATGGTCAGGCAAAAATGAGTAAATCTCTTAACAATACAATTCTGCTTTCTGCACAGCCTGATGAAGTTTTAGGCAACATTAAAAAAGCAGCAATTGATCCGGGAAGAATGAGAAAAACAGATCCGGGTAATCCTGAAGTTTGTGTTGTTTTTCAGTATCAGAAAAAATTTAACCAGCCTGAAGTTGAAGAGATTAACAATGCTTGCAGAGCAGGTGAAATTGGCTGTTTTGATTGCAAAAAGAAATGTGCTTCGGGAATTTCATCATTCCTTGCACCAATTCTTGAAAAACGTGCTGTGTATGAAAACAATCTCGATCAGGTAAAAGATATTTTAGCTGATGGCGAAAAACGCGCCAAAGCAGTTGCTCAGGCAACTATGCAGGAAGTACGCGAAAAAATGATGATGGGATAAATTCTTTTGTACAAGATCAGATTACAAGATTTTGAAGGTCCGCTAGATTTGCTTCTCTTTTTTATTAAAAGAGATGAAATTGATATATATGATATCCCGATATCGCATATCACAAAAGAGTTTTTTGATTATATCCATATAATGCAGAAACTCGATCTGGAAGTGGCCGGAGATTTTATTTTAATGGCATCTACTCTTATGCAGATTAAGGTTAGGATGCTGCTTCCCCGCGAAGTTAATGAAAAAGGGGAAGAGATCGATCCGCGTGAAGATCTTGTAAAAGCACTGCTCGAGTATAAGCAGTATAAGGAGATGTCTGAAGAACTGACTTTCTTTGAAAATAATCAGAGAAAACTTTTTTTCAGAAATAATTTTTCGGAAGATGAAACTGAAGCTCCTCCGGAATTTGATACTTTGTTAAAGAATATTACTGTTTACGACCTGATAAAATGTTTCAAAAATGTGCTTGCACAGAAACAACAGATGGTTGTTCACGAAATAAAAAAAGTAAATATAACAATTGATGAACAGGCGGCTTTTATACTTTCCAGTATTGAAGAAACAGGTGAAGTTACTTTTCTGAAACTTGTTGAAGATATGAACGAAAAGATAAGAATTGTTGTAACTTTTGTTGCAATGCTCGAAATGATAAAAATGCAGAAAATTGGTTTAAGAGAATCGCCTAATTTTAATGATTTTGTAATTTATAGATTGGAAGAGACTAGTGGAGAAGATCTACAATTCGATTATTGAGTCTTTGATATTTGCTTCCGATGAACCTTTGAGTGCATCGGAAATAATTCGTGCCGTAAAAGGTATTGACGGTAAAGATACTGAAATAACGCCCAAAAACGTTGAAGATGCTGTTAATGAATTAAATGAAATCTATCAGGGATACGATGCGGCTTTTCATATAAAAAAAATTGCCGGCGGATTTTTATATGCCACAAAAACTGAATATGCAAAGTATGTGGGATTTTTATCTACTGAAAAAAGTAAGAGAAGACTTAGTCAGGCAGCGCTTGAAACACTTGCTATTATTGCGTATAAGCAGCCAATTACCAAACCGGAAGTTGAAAATATACGCGGTGTGAACTCAGATTATATAATTAACACGCTGCTTGAAAAAAATCTGATTACAATTAAAGGAAGAGCTGAAACTATTGGCAGGCCATTACTTTATGGAACTACCAGCGAGTTTTTGTTTTACTTCGGACTAAACGATTTATCAGATCTTCCAAAGCCAAGAGAAATTGAAGATATAATGAAAGACCAGGATTTTATTGAACAGAAACGCAAAATTATGATGAACGAAATTGAAGAGCAGATTGAACAGGAAGTAAATGCTGGCGAAGGAGAAGAAAATGCGTCTTAATAAATATTTAAGTGAATGCGGAGTTGCTTCCAGAAGGAAAGCAGAAGAGTTTATTAAAGAAGGAAGAATTTCTGTTAACAGAGAAATTGTTATCGACCTTGCTTTCCAGGTTGACCCTTCTAAAGATGATGTTAGATTTGACGGAGAAAAAGTTAAGGGTGAAGATAAGGTTTATTTCATTCTTAACAAACCTAAGGGTGTGATTACGTCAACCAAAGATGAGCAAAAGCGTAAGACAGTTGTAGATCTTATCCCGACTAAACGTACCGTGTTTCCGGTTGGACGACTGGATTTTAACACAACAGGTGTTTTACTACTTACAAATGATGGTGATTTTTCAAACTACATTACTCATCCGTCAAACAAATTTCCAAGAGAATATGTTGCAACACTTCACAGATCTCTTGAAAGAAAAGACAGAGAGCAACTTGCTAAAAATATTGTTCTAGACGGAAGAAACAGCAGGTTTACAGAAATCGAACATCCAAATAAACA
>JBGRQB010000102.1:0-15277 GCA_041725875.1 Rhodothermaceae bacterium | reverse complement strand
CCACCTTGTAAACAATTTTGATCAGAAGAAATTTAATAAAGCTGCCAACCTGATTATGGAAGCTGAAAATATTTATATTGCCGGACACGGTTCTTCGCACTATATAGCGGGGTTATCGGCATTTTTGCTTCAGAGAGTAGGACACAGAGCATTTCATTTGAATAATTCTAATTTGTCGTTTATAGAACAACTTGTAAATATCAGAAAGGATGATCTGCTTATTGAGTTTTCATTTCCTCCTTATTTCAGCAACACAACAATGGCTGCCGAGTTTGCAAAAAAACAGAAAGCAGGTGTGATTTCAATTACAAATTCAGTGGTTGCTCCTGTTACAAAACATTCGTCAGTTTCGTTAATTGTGAAGACAGAGAATCAGATTTTAACAAACTCGATGACACCGATTATTGTATTGCTTTACACTCTCATTGACGAGGTTGCGGTGAAAGATAAAGAGAGATCTAAAAACACAATCAGAAAATTGATTTCCACAAGAGAAGAAAACTAAAGAGCATCTCTCACAAAACCATTTGATTCTTTCAGTCGCTGCTGAGCAGTTTCATAATCAGTATTTGCTAAAATCATAACCAGTGCAGTTTTAACATGTCCCTTAGATTTTTCAAGATATGTTTCTGCTTCTTCGTAATCTATTCCGGTGATTGTCATTAAAATTCTTTTTGCCCGCTCTTTTAGTTTTTTGTTGGTGAGCTGCAAATCGATCATCATATTTTCGTAAGTCTTTCCTAGTCTGACAAAAGCTGTTGTGGTAATCATATTAAGAACCAGCTTCTGTGCAGTGCCGCTTTTCATCCTTGTGGAGCCCATAACTACTTCCTGACCAACATTCGGACAAATTGCGATATCAACATCAGGTACATTAAAAGATTCGCGAGGAGTTGCCGTAATAAACAATGTAACGGCTCCAAGTTTTTTAGCTGCTTTTATTGCTCCTGCAACATAAGGTGTTCTTCTGCTTGCAGCAATTCCGCAAACAACATCTTTGGAAGTAACCTTTGCCAGATTAACATCCCGTTCGCCGTTTTCTTCAAAATCTTCGGCTCCTTCCTGAGCTTTGAACATTGCTTCTTTACCTCCGGCAATATAACCCTGAATTAAATCAAACGGAGCACCAAAGGTAGGAGGACATTCAGATGCGTCAACCACTCCGAGTCTGCCACTTGTACCTGCGCCAAAGTAGATTAATCTGCCCCCACTTTTAATTGCTTCAACCACTTTTTCAACAGCCAGAGTTATATAAGGAATTTCATTTTCAACAGCCAGTGGAACTGTTTTATCTTCGTTATTAATAATTCGTAATATTTCTTCTGTTGACTGGCGATCGATATTCACAGAATTTTTGTTTTGCTGTTCGGTTGAAAGTTTACTTATTTCATCAAAAATTTTTTTGTTCTGTGCTGTCATCTTAATTCCTTATTTCTCTTATCCCTATTCCGGGAAATTCATTTAATACAATTTTACCATTTATAATTTCAATTCCTTTATAAGGATCGTTTGTTATAAGAAGATTTCCATCCAAATCTGCCCAGTCGGCAAGAGGAGAAAGTTGTGCAGCAGCAGAAACTGCGCAGGAGGTTTCTGTCATACAACCCAGCATAACCTGTATATCGTTTGCCTTTGCATACTTAATCATTTCATAAGCTTCTTGCAGTCCGGTAGATTTCATCAGCTTAATATTTACTCCTGAATAAACTCCTTTGATCGATTCAAGATCTGATAAACGTTTAACAGACTCATCTGCAAAGATTGGGAGCGGACTATTTTCAGTAAGCCAGGCAGTTTCATCGATAAGCTCTTTTGGCAGAGGCTGTTCAATAAGTCTTACATTTTTTTCTGCCAGAAGTTTGATCATATCAAGTGCAAAATCTTTATCTCGCCAGCCTTGATTTACATCTGCAATTATTGGTTTATCTGTTGCTGAGTTTATAATTTCAATCAGTTTTTTATCATTTTTAGAACCAAGTTTAACTTTGAGAATGTTATACTTTTCCGCTTCAGAAATTTTTTGTCTGATAACACTCTCTTTATCAATTCCAATTGTAAAACTTGTTTCAGGAGTTTGAGTTTTATTCAGATCCCAATATTCGTAGAGCGGTTTATTATACATTTTTCCGCATAAATCGTGCAGAGCTATATCAACTGAAGCTTTTGCAGCATTGTTTCCTGGGGCAATATTATCAACGTAATCCATAATTTCTTTAGTATTAAGAGGATCTGTAAATTGCTCCAACTTAACTTTTGAAAGAAATTCGCCAACGCTTTTGTGAGTCTCGCCAAGATAGGGAGGCATAGAAGCTTCGCCAAATCCAATATGGTTTTCGTGATGAATTTCCGTAAGCATAACATCCGTGGTATTTCGGGAATTATTTGCCAGCGTAAAAGTGTGTTTCAGCTTTAATGTGTATGGTCTGAATTTCAGTTTCATAAGACTTCAAAAATAAATAAAAAATCATCTGAAAAATAATTTAATATTTTAATTCTTAAAATGTTTTTCATTAAATTTGCCCCGTTATTTTAACTATTAATCAGGTGTGTATGAGTTCAGAAAAATTATCGTTCAAGGAAGGAGTGAAAACTTTTCCCCGTAATTTTTGGACCGTAATAATGATGGAGTTTTTCGAAAGAGGCTCTTATTACGGTGTTATGGCGGTTTTAACAATTTATCTTACTAATTCAACTGCCGATGGCGGATTAGGTTTTTCAAAAGAGAGTGTGGGCTTCCTGAACAGTGTTACCAGACCATTATTGTATATCATCCCGATTTTATCAGGAGCAATTGCCGACAGATACGGCTACAGAAGAACTTTAATGTTTGCCTTTACGGTTATGAGTCTGGGATATTTTGTTTCTTTCCAAATGACTTCCTATTGGCCGTTGTTTGGTGCTTTGGTGATTACAATGATTGGAGCCGGAACATTTAAACCAATTATTTCCGGTACAATTGCCAGATCCACAGATGAATCTAATTCAACTCTCGGGTTCGGGATTTTTTACTGGACAATAAATCTGGGAGCGTTTTTGTTCCCGTTATTCCTTGTTAATTTCTTAAAAGAATCATTCGGATTTTCCTACATCCTTTTAATGGCTGCAGTGGGAACCGGATGGCTGATTTTACCAAATATATTTATTTATAAAGAACCGGATCGTCCGAAAAGTAATAAAACAATGGGACAGGTATTAATGGATGTTGTACTTGTTCTTAAAGATTTCAGATTTATAATTCTTGTTGCAATCTATTCCTGTTTCTGGATTTTATACTTCCAGATGTTTGATACTGTATTGTGGTATCTGCAGGATTATGTTGATATGGCTCCAATTAACGAATCTGTAAATGCGTTTTTAAGTCTTTTTGTTGATTCACCTGACTGGAAGTTTGATGTTGAGCATGTGACTGTTATAAATGCCGGAACAATTATCGCATTGCAGTTGATTATTTCCAGAATGGTTCAGCACACAAAAGCACTTCCAACAATGATTACAGGTATTGCAATAGGTTCCGTCGGTATGGCGATATTAGCTGTTTCAATGCACCCTTGGGTGTTTATTCTTGGGATAATCATTTTCTCGGTTGGTGAAATGACTGCGCATCCTAAATTTATCAGTTATATTGGTCTGATTGCACCGGAAGATAAAAAAGCACTTTATCTTGGATACTCATTCCTTTATGGTGTTTTAGGTTCATTAATTGGCGGTGTATTAGGCGCGTATCTGTATGTTCATTATGTTGATAATTTACATCAACCGGCAACATTGTGGATTATTTTTACCTTTATTGGTGTCTTTACAATTGTTGGCCTGCTGCTTTACAATAAATATCTTGCTCCAAAGAAAAGTGATAAATAATATAAATTAAGAAGCGGATTAATTCCGCTTCTTTTTATATATACTTAATATAAATAAGATAGACTCTCACTCATTTTCTCTTTATATTTGAACATTCGAAAATTAATAAGATAATATTATGAGTCACGATCATTCACACAGCCACTCTCATAGTCACGATCACTCACACAGTTTTGATCCGGGTAATGTTAATAAAGCTTTTCTTTACGGAATTATCTTAAATGTAATATATATAGTTGTTGAAGCCGGTTACGGACTCGCAATCAATTCAATGGCGCTTCTGGCAGATGCCGGACACAATCTCAGCGATGTTTTAGGGTTGATTCTTGCCTGGATAGCAAGTAAACTTGCGCAGACAGCCATAACTGAACAGCGGACTTTTGGAATGCGTAAAGCAACAATTCTGGCAGCTTTGCTTAACGGGATTATTCTTTTGATTGCTGTTGGCGGGATAGCTGTGGAAGCAACCAGAAAAATTATGGAGCCGGAACCTGTAGTTGGTTCTACGGTTATGATTGTTGCTGGTATTGGAGTAGTTATTAATACACTCACTGCCTTAATGTTCGTAAAGGGAAAGGAAAAAGATATAAACATAAGAGGTGCTTATCTTCATATGGCCGCAGATGCTTTGGTTTCTGTGGGAGTTGTGTTGAGCGGACTCGTAATAACTTTAACAGATTTTTTCATTCTCGATTCAATCATCAGTTTTGTTATTGTAATTGTGATCACCTGGGGAACCTGGGGATTGCTTAAAGATTCATTCAAGCTATCGATGGATTCGGTTCCAGAAAATATTGATTTCAGAAAAGTAAAAGAATATTTATTGAACCTCCCGAATGTAACCGATGTTCACGATCTTCACATTTGGCCTTTAAGCACAACTGAAACAGCTTTGACAGTCCATTTGGTAAGAGATGTAAAAGAGAACGACGATAAATTTCTGGCAGAAATTTTAGCGAAACTAAAAAAAGACTTTGAAATAGATCACGCAACAATTCAGGTGGAAAACTCAGAGTGTTGCTCAGATTGTTCATTAAGTCACAAGCATTAAGAACCGGAGTTTTTGAGCTCTTCAAGCTCACTTAATCTGTTAATGTTTGCAAAATATTTTTGGTAATCATCTTTGAACTCAATTGAAATATAGCCGATTGAGTTCAGGAATGATTTGATTGATAAATTATCTTCCTCTAAAAATTTTTTCAATTCAGCTGCCGCCGTTTTTGGCCAGACACTCACCAGAGGTTCCAATCCTTTTTCTGATTCAGCAGCAATAATTTTTTTTGCCGAAATATTTTGCAAAAGAATTTCATAAATCTCTTTCTTTAATAAAGGCATATCACCCGGAGTGACAGCAATAAAATCTGTTTCAGAATTTATTAAAGCAGTGTAAATAGCAGCAAGCGGACCCATATCTTTGTAATGATCTTTTATAACAGGAAAATTCAAATCGGAAGGGAAGTCTGAATCTCCAATAATTACAACATTTTCTGTTAAACTTTTGCCAAGTTCCAGACTAAAATCAATAAAGCGTTTTCCGTTAAACTTGTGCAGCAATTTGTTTGAACCAAACCGCTTTGATTTGCCGCCGGCAATTACTGCAAAAGTTAAATCTTTATTTTGAGTGTTTTTTATCAATTGTCAGTTTACTAATAATTTTCAGGTGCTTGACAAATATAAAGGAAAAATTTAACTTTTGAGTGGTTCCAAATAATAAATCTGGGTTCCGAATAATGGAACTTAAACGGAGTGAAAATTTGAGCGGATCGCTGAAAAAAGCAAAGCAGATTTTAGAATATGTTTCTCAAAACCAGGGGGAAATGAGGCAGGTGGATATTCAGAAATATCTGAGTATGAAAAAGACAACTGCCCACAGATATTTTGAAGCCCTTGAGGAAATGAATTTTCTTGAAAAGAAAAATGACAGATATTTTCTTGGTCTGGAACTGCTCAGACTCGGAAACAAAGTGCAGAGCAGAAATCTGATTTTACACAGTCTGAACCCGATCCTTGAAGCGATAGTTTCCGAAATTAATGAAACCGTAAATGTAGCGCAGTTTAACGGTGACAGCGCCACTTACATTCAGCGAGTTGAAAGCAGCAGAAATCTGCAGTTTCGTGTTGCATTGGGAGATAATCTTCCTCTTTATTGTACCGGACTAGGAAAAGCTATTTTATCACTTTTATCAGACCATCAGGTTAAAAATCTTGTTGATGAAATCCCGTTTATCAAATTCACCGAAAACACAATTACAGATAAAAGAACTTTACTGAATCAGGTTAATGAGATACGTGAAAAAGGATATGCAGTTGAATGTGAAGAGTTTGAAGAAGGACTGATTTGTCTTTCGGTTCCGCTATACTTTGAAACGTACGATTTTACAGGTGCAATTAGTTTTTCAGGAACCACAAACAGAATTGATAAAGAGACGCTTATAGAGGTTTTTGATAAAATTAAACCTCAAATTTTACAAATTAAAAATAAGTTTAATAAATAGAGAAAGGAACTAAATCATAAGGAGTGCAGAATGAACGTTGAAAAAATACTGGCTACCAGAACGTCAAATATTAAAGTCAGTGCAATCAGAGAAATATTAAAACTTGCTTCCAATCCGGGAATGATTTCACTTGGAGGCGGAATTCCTTCGCCGGAAAGTTTTCCGCTTGATCTTGTTAACGAGTTAACAGAAAAAGTACTTTCCAAATATGGAACAAGAGCATTAAACTACGATCTTACAGAAGGGTTTGTGCCTTTGCGTGAAGCTCTTATCGATCATCTTGCAGGCAAGGGAATTAAAGCAAAAATGGAAAATGTTTACATTTCCAGTGGCTCACAAGGCTTTCTTGATGCAATTGGAAAGGTTTTAATTTCACCCGGAGATTATGTAGCTGTTGAAGGACCAACATACCTTGCGGCTTTGCAATCGTTTAATGCTTACGAAGCAAGATATCTTCAAATGGAAACTGATGAAGAAGGATTGATTCCTGAATCAGTTGAAGAGATATTAAAAAACAACAAAGTGAAGTTTGTATATACTGTTCCTACTTTCCAGAATCCTTCCGGTAAAACTATCGGAACCGAAAGAAGAAAGAAAATTGCGGAAATTATCAAAAAGTATGATGCGCTTTTAATTGAAGATGATCCGTATGGGGAATTAAGATATTCAGGAGAGCCGGTTCCGACAATACAATCTATGGCTCCGGATAATGTAATTTATGCAAGTACATTCTCAAAAATATTTGCTCCGGGATTAAGAACAGGATACTTTGTTGCACCTGAAGAAATTGGTAAATGGCTTGTAATTGTTAAGCAGGGAATCGATCTTAACACCTGTACACTTGCTCAGGCACTTTCTGCCGAATATTTAATTGGCGGATATCTTCCTTCTCAGCTTGAAAAAATTATTGGTTTGTACAGACCAAAACTTAACGCAATGTTAAAAATTATGGATGATAATCTTTCTGACGAATTTACATACACTGAACCGGAAGGCGGAATGTTTGTATGGGGTAATGGTCCGAAAGGTGTTGATATGGAAGTTGTTTCCAAACTTACACTTGAAAGAGGAATGGGATTTGTTCCCGGAAAATTCTTCTATCCTGTTGTTGGTGACGGAATTGAAACTTTCAGATTAAACTTTACAAGCTGTTCAGTTGAACAGATTGAAAAAGCTGTTAAAATATTTGCAGAAGTTTCAAACGAATATCTGGAAAAACACGCAGCAACTGTTTAATAAAAATTAAGTTCCAATTAAAGGCGGATTTACAAGCTATGGTGTGAATCTGCCTTTTTGTATATTTAACCGATCAAATATTTAATTGGTGATTTGTGAAAGAAAATCAGAAAATCTTTAATACTGCTTGTCCGAGAAACTGCTACAGCACCTGCTCCTTTAAAGTTACTGTAGAAAATGGAAAAGTTGCAAAAATTGATCCGCAGCCTCTTAACAAAGCAACGCCGGAAGGTGTTTGTCTGAAAGGATTAAGTTATGTTGAACGAGCAAATTCTCCTAAAAGAATTTTACATCCTTTGAAAAAGATTAACGGAAAGTTTGAACAAATCACAACTGATGAAGCCTTATCTGAAATAGCTGAAAAGCTGAACTACTTTAAAGAGACGTTTTCGCCGCAGAGTGTTATGTTTTATTCTGCAAGCGGAATGTCAGGTTTGCTAAACGGATTCAGTTCAAGTTTCTGGAAAATGTATGGCGGTGCAACAACCGTGTACGGAAACTTATGCTGGCCTGCAGGATTGGAGGCAACCAGACTCACACTTGGTGAAAACAAACACAACGCACCCTGGGATATTAAAAATTCAAAACTGATAATTGTGTGGGGAAAAAATCCGGCTGAGTCAAATATTCATCAGATGATACCAATTGAACAGGCACAGGCAAACGGAGCAAAACTTATCGTTATTGATCCGAGAAGAACAGCTTCTTCCGAAAGAGCTGATCTGCTTGTTCAGCCAATTCCCGGAACAGATGCAATTCTTGCTCTGGCAATTGCAAAACTGCTTATAGATCAAAATAAAATTGATAATGATTTTATCACTCAAAATGTTTTGGGATTTGAAGAGTTTAAAAAATCTCTAAATAATTTCTCAATTGAAAAAGCCTCTGAAGAAAGCGGTGTTAAGTTAGAGTTTATTCATAAACTTGCTGATCTAATCGGAAATATAAAACCAATGACAATCATTCCCGGTTACGGAATGCAAAGGTATTCTAATGGGGGACAAACAATTCGTTCTCTTTTAGCGTTAAACATAATCACCGGAAATATTGGTAAATCAGGAGCCTGCTGGAATTATGCTGATTTGCAGGGAGATATTTTCAGCGAACTAAAAGAACCTCTATCATATTTCCCGCCTGAAAAATCTGACGGAGTTTTCAGACGAGAAGTATCAACTGCCAGACTCGGTGAAGAGATGCTCAATATTAAAAATCCTGAGTTAAAAATGATTTGGGTTGAAAGAGGAAACCCGGTTACGCAAAATCCTGACAGTAAAAAAGTTATTGAAGCATTTCGTAAACTCGATTACAGAGTTGTTGTTGAACAGTTTATGACAGACACTGCGCTTGAAGCTGATATTATTCTTCCGGCAAAATCTATGTTTGAGCAGACAGATATAATCAGTTCTTACTGGAATCCGTATATTCAACTCAGACAAAAAGTAACAGATCCTCCGGGAGAGGTGATGCCGGAAACAGAAATTTATTACAGACTGGCAGAGAAGATGAATTTTTCTAAAGAGGAAATAGATAAATATCTTATAAAAAGTGATGATGAAACAATTGAAAAATGGCTCGATGAAAAACTGAAACAATTTCCCGGACTCTCGCTCGAGAAATTAAAGCGATCACCTTTACTAGCACCGGGATATGAAGAAATTGCTTTTAAAAAAAATGATTTTAGTACTCCTTCCGGTAAAATAGAATTGTATTCTGAATCAGCTCAAAAAAAATGGAATGTAAACCCTTTGCCATCGTATGAAAAATTGAAAGAGGGACAAAAAGGAGAAGTGAAAAATTATAAATATTCACTTATGTCGCCAAACACAAAAAACAGAATTCACTCGCAGTTTGGAAATCTGGAAGTAATAAAAATGCTGGAACCGGAGCCGTTGGCTACAATCAGCGCAGATGATGCTCATCATAAAAAAGTATCAGATAATGATTTTATCAGAATTTTCAACTCACGCGGGGAATTGAAAATAAAAGTGAAAATTGATAATAGTCTGCGACCCGGAAACATAGTTGTTGTTAACGGATACTGGCATCAGGAAGGTGCTTCACCAAATATTCTTTCTCTGGGAAGAGAAACAGATATGGGATATGGAACAGCTTTTCACGACAATCTGGTAGATTTTGAAAAGGTGGAAAATGAGCAGTAAAAATATATTTCTCTTTGATAAAAATAAATGTGTTGCCTGCGGAGCTTGTAAAGTTGCCTGTGTTACGGAAAATGGTATGCAGCAGCCGGAACAGTGGAGAAATATTTATTCTTCCAACTCAAATCACCTTGCTGAAAAAGCCTTGGTGCATTTATCATTGGCGTGTAATCATTGCGAAGATTCTCCCTGTCTGGTTAATTGTCCGGCAAACGCATATTACCGCGATGAAATTACAGGTGCGGTTTTGCACGATAAAGAAAAATGTATTGGTTGTAAATATTGTACCTGGACTTGCCCCTATGATGCTCCAAAATATAATCCGCAAGAGGGAATTGTAAATAAGTGCACATTTTGTGCTGACAGAGTTAGAGAAAACGCAAAACCGGCTTGTGCGAGTTTATGTCCGACCGGCGCACTTGATTTTACCTGTACTGAATTTTCCCGGGAAGAGTCTGAAAAATCTTCTCCGGTTCAAATTAATGTTGGCTCAAAAATAAAAGTAACAGAATTAAGAAATGATAAAGCTCCTGAAATGGACAGAAATCTTTTTACAAAGCAGATTAAAGAAGAAAACTCAGGATCTAAAAAGATAACAGCAAAACATGAATGGCCCCTGGTGATTTTTACTTTTTTAATTTCTGTTATAGTTGGAATAATATTAAATAAAATAGATTTAATTCAAAGTTTTGAAATGAAATTTTCACTCTTTACAGCAGGCGCTTTATCTTCCTTGTTGAGTATGCTGCATCTGGGGAAAAAGATTCGCTCCTGGCGTTCTCTTCTTAACATAAAAAATTCCTGGATAAGCAGGGAGATTTGGGCTTTATCACTTTTTATGGGGAGTTTGTTTACAGATTTCTTTATCACAGATATACCAGATTTAATTATCACTTTTTCTTCGGTTCTGCTAATAATTTCAATTGATATGCTTTATACAAAAGCAATGTGGAGCTGGAAAAGTAAAATTCATCACGGACAAACAATATTTATCGCCGGCGGATTGGCGGTTCTTTTATCGGGAAATTTTTTACTTATTGTGATTTTGTACGGAGTTCGACTATTTTTTGCAGTTTATAGAAACTATCAAACCATAGAAAGCAAATATGTAATAGTGGAATATTTTCTGGCATTTACCGGTTTTGCATTAATTCAGTTATATGGATTATGGGCCGGAATAGCGTGTATAATTGTATCAGATATTTTAGCGCGTATCGATTTTTACAATGATTTGAGTTTACCAAAAATTGAAGTGAAATAAAATTACCTTAATAAAATAACCCGAAATTTTTATATTCGGATAACACAAAAACGGAAAAAGTTATGATAAACAAAGAACGATTAGTTGAGACTTTCATTGAGCTGGTTAAAATTGACGGAAAATCAGGAAATGAAAAAGATATAGCAGAAAATCTTGTTGCAAGATTAAAAGAACTTGGTCTTGAAGTAAGAACCGACAATGCCGGAGAAACATTTGGCGGAAATGCAGGAAATGTAATAGGTTATATAGAAGGAAATCATCCTGAAAAAGAACCTATTCTGTTAAGTGCTCATATGGATACAATTGAAGCAACTCCAAACATCAAAGTGATTATTGAAGATGAAATAATCAAAACTGACGGAAATACAATTCTAGGTGCTGATGATCGTGCCGGAGTTGCCTGTATTTTGGAAACTTTGCGTGTTATTAAAGATAACAACCTTGAACATCCTCCTATTTATGTTGTTTTTTCTGTTGCCGAAGAAATTGGAATGTGGGGCGCAAAAAATATCTCTCCTGAAGAAGTTAAAGCAAAGTACGGATTTATTTTTGACAGCTCAGCCAAAGCAGGAAAAGTGATTACAGAAGCACCTACAGGTGCCAGAATGGATATCAAAATTACAGGAAAATCAGCTCACGCTGCTGTTGCTCCTGAAAACGGAATTAATGCAATCAAAATTGCGGGAAATGCAATTGCAAGATTAAATCCGGGCAGATTTGAAGCAGGAACATTTAACATCGGAACAATTCATGGCGGAAAGGCCACTAACATTGTTCCTGATTGCGTTGAAATAGCTGTAGAATGCAGAAGTTTTGATGATTCAATTTTGAAAGAAAAAGTTGAAGAAATTAAAAATGTTTTTCAGGAAGAGACTGATAAACTTAAAGGCGGAATTGAGTTCGAATATTCTGAAAAATATAACTGCTTCAAACTTGAAGACAGTAATAAAACCGTGCAGATAGCATTTGATGCAATTAGAGAATGCGGAGTAGAGCCTGAATCTATTTCATTTACAGGCGGCAGCGATGCAAATATATACAGCAATTTGGGAATTCCCACTGTAAATATTGGCACGGGATATAAAGGCGCGCACACTCATATTGAGCAAATTGCAATTCCTGATTTGTATTTTGATGCAAAAGTAACCTTGAATATTGTAAAAATATCATTAAATAAGTAAATTTACGTGTCCGGAATTTAACCGGACACTATTTTTAGTCAGATCTAAAAAATCTTTTCCAAATAGATTTTAAGAGTAAAGTATATATTACCGGTAATACTTTCGGTGATTTATAAATAACTCTGTTTATTATTCTTAAAAGGAGTTAATCTAATGCTTAATTCTTTGAGAAGAGACAGAATAAAAGTTGGGCACGATTTTAGAACCTCTGACTTAAATATTTATCATTCCATATAAATTATATAGAAAGAAATATGAAAGTATTAGGCTGGGAAGAGAAATATGAGATTGGAGTTGGGAAGATAGATGAGCAGAACAAAATTATGCTGGCTATTCTTAATAGCATGTTAAAGATATTTATGTCACCGGAATATAGTCCTAATTATCTGAAAATGTATGCTACTTTGTTAATGTATGCCCGCAAAAATTTTGCTGTTGAAGAAAAACTGATGAGGGAGATTAAGTATACTCAATATCACCTTCATAAAAACCAGCACGAAGAGTTTATAAATAAAATGGAATTTTTTAACCAGGAATATCTGAATGGTGAAAATATTGCATTTGAATTTCAGAGATATATTCTCAAATGGTACGGGGCACATATTCAGATTGCTGATAAAAAATATGTTCCGCTGGTGTTTAAAAACAGTGCTGTAAAAGCTGAATTTGTATTACCTGATTAATAAAGCAACTAAACACTAGAATAGTTTAATAAAAAATATTAAGTTTTGTGATATTTTCTAAATATTATTTGGGTTTATGAACTCCACGGTCATCAAAGCTTTTGAAATTATCAATTATATTTCCGAAAAACAGGGCGAAGTCCGACTTGTAGATATTACCAATGATCTTGATATGAACAAAACCACTGCGTTTCGTTTTCTTGAAACACTGGAAAGTCTTAATATCATTGAGAAAAAATCAAACACATATTATCTTGGTTTGTCACTTCTTCAGCTTGGAAACAAAGTTATTACCAGAACTCTTCTTCTCGAAAAGATTATCCCTATTCTGGAAAGAATTTCTGATGATGTTAATGAGACTGTAAACTTTGCCCAGCTTCAGGGAGATATGGCTCTTTATCTGCATAAAATTGATAGTAAACGAAGTCTGCAGTTTAGTCTGGGCACAGGTGACAGACTCCCGCTTTACTGCACTGCAATGGGGAAGGCAATTCTTTCTGCTCTGCCTGATGACAAATATGAAAATATTGTTCAAAATATCGATTTCAGAAAAATCACTCCAAACACAATAGATAACAAAGAATCACTCTATTCCGAAATTAAATCTATCAGAGCGCAAGGTTTTTCTACTGAAGAAGAAGAACTTGAGGAAGGTTTAATTTGTATTTCAGTCCCGATAACTATCAGAATGCTCGATTTCAGAGGAGCAATCAGTATTTCGGGTCCGGCTTTCAGAATTAGTGAAGATACTATTAACCGACTTGTAAAAAGGTTAAAAACCGCACAGAGTGAAATAATCAACTTGTTTTAGCTATTTTTAAACTTGACTAAGTTTAAGTATTCTTGTAATTTTGTTATAGATTTCAAATAAAGAAAAAATGTTTCAAATAATGAAACTTAAAGCTTGGTTTGAAATCGATCACACACATACCTTAGATTTTAATGTCTGGCCGATTTTTTCGGTCATTCATTTTTTAAAGACCTCATAAATTTTCTCAAACTCTATTTTGTAATTCAATATGTATTTATGGAATGTTATATTTAAATTCGTTCTAATTATGAATTCTAAACTTAGGGAGATTATATGAAGAAATTAGTAACACTGTTTTTGATTCTTTCTTCATTTGTTTTGGTTGCGCAGACCAACCATCATTTGGAGAAAAAAGTAGATAAACTACAGAGAAACAATGAAAAATTAAGACATCGTCTTGATGTTCTTCAAAAGAAAATTGATGATGTGATCTGGTTTGAAAGAATGGAAGAAGTGGCGTTTATTGATAAGATTTACATTACAGGTCCTCCAAATCCAAACGGAATTACAAACAAAACTGCAATGGGAGTTAACAACCCGATAAAATTCTGGTCATACGTTTTTATTCCTAAAAACATCGATTTGAATAAAAAATATCCTCTTATGGTATTTCCACATGGCGGTGTTCATGGCGATTTTTCAACTTATTACACTCACATAGTTAAAGAACTAATGTATCAGGGATATATTGTAATTGCTCCTGAATATCGCGGAAGTACAGGCTATGGCGAAGGGCATTACAAAAAAATCGATTATGGTGGTCTTGAAAATGAAGATGTTTACAATGCCAGAAATCATATGATTGAAAATTACAACTTTATTGATGAAGACAGAGTTGGTATTTTCGGCTGGTCACACGGCGGTATGATTACATTGTTTAATTTGTTTAACCATCCGGATGCATACCAGGTTGGTTATGCAGGTGTGCCTGTAAGTGATATTATTTCCAGAATGGGATATCAGGATGATGGCTACAGAGCTTTATATTCAGCTAAATATCACATTGGAAAAACTGCTCAGGAAAATATTGCCGAATACAGAAGAAGATCTCCGGCCTGGAACACGCACAAATTCCAGAACACACCTTTACTTATTCACACAAACACAAATGATGATGATGTGAATGTACTGGAAGTGGAACATTTAATAAAATCACTTAAAGCCGACGGCAAAAAGTTTGAATACAAAATTTATAAAGATATAGAAGGCGGACATTCGTTTGACAGGATTGATACTCCGATTGCAAAAAAAATCAGAGTGAAAATCTACAAACACCTTGCGAAATATCTAAAGCCTTCCAGACCGATAAAATCTGTAAAAGATATATTTAACGCAGCATATTTAAAATAAAATTATAAAACCTTGAAGATTTTCAGATCTTCAAGGTTGCCTTTCCACTATAAGCTTTCAACTTTATACTTTCATTCCCATCTAGATTTGATTATTTTTATTCGTCAAAAATTAGGAGGAGTAAATGACAAGAAGATTCATTTACTTTGGGTGCTTTTTGTTCGGCATTTTTTTGTCGGCACAACAGGATGATTCAAAAATAACAATCGAGAGAATGTTTAAGTCTCGCGATTTTGCCTCACAAAG
>JBGRQB010000101.1:0-15408 GCA_041725875.1 Rhodothermaceae bacterium | reverse complement strand
CGGTACAACTCCGAGATAAAGCCGTTATAGATCCGTACCCGCATATATGACATTTTGTCATACTGTATCTGAAAGTTAAAAAGATAAAACTTTAATAAATCTCGTGGGAAATTTCTAAGTAAATACAAAGCGTAAGCAGGTTAAACTCAAAATTGAGTTATGTTTTTGTAAACTTACTTTTTCTTACCAGAAGTGTCAGATTTTATTGTGTTTATTAAAAATAAATGCTTTGTCAAAAATTTCATTTATTTAATGATCTTATAGTATTTGATACACTTCACTTAAAGAAGATATTTCGTATGTAGGATTAATCTTTGTCTCGTTAATTTTATTGTTCAGGTTCACCCAGCAAGTATCAATTCCAAAATTTTCTCCACCCTTAATATCAGAACCGAGGTTATCTCCAATGATGAGAGTTGTATTTTTATCTGTGTGTTCTGCAACTTCCAGACATTTACTAAATATTCCCTCTTCCGGTTTTGGTGTTCCTATTTCTTCAGAAATAACAAGATCTTTATAATATTCTGAAATGGCTGAGCGACTAATTCTCGATCTTTGAACCTTGCTTAATCCGTTTGTAACTAATATCAATTTATAGTTATTGTAAAGATATTCAGATAATTTTTCAGCTCCTTCAAGAAGGTAATCAGCTTTTCCAAGATTAGTTAAATAACAATCGCTAAACTCCTGAGCTGATATTTTGAGTCCGAGCTCGGCAAAAAATCTTCTGAATCTTTCTGTTTTCAGTTCATCAGCGGAAATTTTCTTTTCTTCAAACTCAAGCCATATTTTAGAATTGATTTTTTTATATAATCCCAGATGAAATTCTTTGTCGTAATTTATTCCAAAGCTATTACAGCTTTCTTCAAAAGCTGTTTCTTCTCCTTTGGGGTAATCAAAAAGTGTATCATCGGCATCTATCAAAATCAATTCATATTTTTTCATTTTTTATCCCGTTAAAGTTTGAAACTCTCATTCCACGCTTGCAACGAAAGATAATTTAATTATCATTTTCAACTTTTTATTTACATTTTTTTTTACTATTTATGTTACTGTAAAAAGTAACATTTTGTGACGGAAATGAACGATTTAAAAGAACTTATAACTATATTTTCGGAAATTGACGATCCGAAAATGATGACAAAATTTTTCGAAGAATTATTTACTGAAGCTGAAAGAAAAGATTTTGCATCCAGATGGGGCTTGATGAAAGATCTTAAAATGGGAATTTCTCAGAGAAAGATTGCAAAAGCAAGACATATTAGTCTGTGCAAAATAACAAGAGGTTCAAAGTTGTTAAAGTCAGGCAACTCAGTTTCAGGTAAAATGATTGAAAAATATTTAAAACCGAATACACCTTAAATTTTGGATAGTTTACTATCCATTTATATATGCACCTTATGATTAGGAGGACTTACGTCCTCCTTTTTATTTACTTAAAAACTCTTTAACATCTTCCAGCCAGTAAGGCTTATCAGAATCAAGCATTTTTTCATACTTGTCCAGATCCAGAATTTTTGTAAAAACCACAATTTCATCTTGCGTAAGATGTTCCAGTATTACAGTCGGTTTTGCCAGAATTCTGTTTGAGGAAAGAATTTCCTCCATCTTTGCTTCAGGTAAAAGATTATTCTTCTTTAATTCGTTTATAACAAAAATCAGATCGAATAAATTAACTTTACCTTCGTTAAGATGATAAATAATTCTGTCAACCATAACAGGAACATATTCGGCAGGTGCATCGGCCAGGTCATACCAAAATGTTTGAACTTTCCTTTTCCCTTTTGCCTCCATTGAAACAAAGTATAAAAAGAAGCTTCCTCTAACGAGGTTGTCAAATTTTTCTTTAAAGACTTCATTTTTAATTTTGGAAAGATGAAAGAAAATATCTTCGGGATAATAGATTCCTTTAAGGAATCCATATCCCTTTTCATTAAATTTTTTAACCCGACAAAAATCCAAAGCTTCCATTAATTATGCAATTTCCACTAGTTCCAATTCAAAAGTTAAAGCTTTTCCTGCAAGCTTGTGGTTTGCATCTAAAATTACATGTTCGTCAGTAATTTCAGTAACAGTAACAACAATCGGCATTCCTTCAGGCTGAGGAATCTGTAACTGAATTCCTAATTCAATATTTATTTCAGGCGGAATTTGAGATCTTTCTGCTGTAAGAACTAAATCTTCTCTTACCGGACCGTAAGCATTTTCAGCTTCAATTCTGATAGTTTTCTTTTCGCCAATTTCCATTCCGGTAACACCATCATCAAAACCTTTGATTACCTGTCCGCCGCCAATCTGAAATTCCAATGGTTCGCGACCAACTGATGAATCAAAAATATCGCCGTTATCAAGTTTACCTGTGTAGTGTACTTTTACTTTGTTTCCTGCTTGCGCCTTGCTCATATTTCCTCCGTTATTTAATATTGTCCAATAGCATAAATGCATTCTCCTTAGCCTGAACTACTCTTTGTTTTGTTTTTCCATCATATTTACACACTTTTATCAACGGACACGACAAACAAGCTGGTTTTTGCGGTTTGCAAACTTCGCGACCAAGTCTTATCAAGTTAGTATGAAATCTGTGCGCTATGTCAGCGGGAAAATTTTCATTCAATAAAAAGAATGTTTTATCTGGTGTTGAAGCTTTTACAATTCCGAGTCGGTTTACTATTCTGTTTACGTGTGTGTCAACAGGACAAACATTCCTGTCGAGCGCAAACAGCAGAACACAACTGGCGGTTTTAACCCCCACACCATTATATTTAGTTAAATCTTCTATCGCCTCGAGATCTGTCAGATCGCTAAGATAATCGAGCGAATAAATGTTTTTTTCAATTTTGAGTCGGGTCAGAAAATTCTTAATAGCACCAGATTTTTGTTTTCCGAGTCCGGCTGTTTTAATTTCTTTTTCAATGTCACTTCTTTCAGCTTCTGCAATTTCATCCCAGGTTTTATACTTCTCTTTAAGCTGTAAATAAGCTTTGTATGAGTTTTTATCATTTGTGTTTTGCGAAAGTATTGTACCTATTACCATTTCAACCGGATCTGGTTTTTCTGCGGGTCTGGGCGGAATACCAAATTTCTCAACAAGGAGATCTGTTGCCTTGATTACTTTATTAACCTGGTGTTTATTCATTAAGCTGTTTCAATCCACTTTTTATGTGTCAATTTCACAGCATCTGAAATCTTATTTTTTTCAACAATAAATGATAATCTGAACGAAGTTGTAGATAAACCAAGAACTTCGATATCGTTTTTTTCAAACAAATCAAGAGTGTTTAATAAAACTGAATTCTCTTTATTAATCCCCTCTCCTATAATTGACAAAGTTGAAATATCGTAATCAAATGAAAGTGAGTTTTGAAGTTTATTCTGGAATTTATTTTTAAGCTGTTCCCAGTGATAAATATTTTTATGCGAAATTATAAAAGATGCTTTAGAACAATTTGTTTCCGATTCGTCAACAACATTCAGTTCTTTTATAGAAACGTTTTCTTCATCCAGAATTTTAAGAAGCCAGTTAAGGTTTTTATTGTCGTCACCAATAATTTTAACTCTGACAACATCATTTTCGTAAGTGACTGCCTTAACACCTTTGGGCTGACCTTCTGCCAGTTTTCTTACTTCTGTTTCTTTTCCTTCGTTAAAAGTACTTCTGGCAAATAAAGCAATCTGAGCGCTTTTGGCAAACTCAACTGCCTGTGCGTTCAACACTTTGGCTCCGGCCATACTCATCTCCTGCATCATCTGATAAGAGATTTCAGGCAGATGCTGTGAACCTTCCACTAAATTTGGATCGGCTGAGTAGATTCCGTCAACATCAGAATAAATTTCGCAGGCTTCGGCACTTAATGCTGCTGCAAGAGCAACAGCCGAAGTATCCGAACCGCCTCTTCCGAGAGTAGTAATTTCTCTTTTGTAGCTTACTCCCTGAAACCCGCCAACGACAACTATTTTGCCGCGACGCAGTTCATCTTGCACACGAAACGGACGAACCTCAATAACACGGGCGTCGTTGTGACAATCGTTGGTGATTATTCCAGCCTGAGAGCCGGTAAGAGATACAGCTTCAACTCCAAGATCATTTATTGCAATGCAAAGAAGCGACATTGTAATTCGTTCGCCAACAGTGAGCAGCATATCCATTTCCCTTTTAGGAGGATTTTGCGAAATCTCTCTGGCCATTCCAATAAATTCATTTGTGGTTTTACCCATTGCCGAAACAACAACAGCCACGTCAAAACCTTCATTTTTGCGGGCAACAATTTTAGCTGCAACTTTTTTAATTTTTTCTATATCGGCAATGCTGCTGCCACCATATTTCTGGACAATTATCGGCATAGTTTATAATCTTCTCAATTCGTTTACCAACTGAGTTTTATCTTTGGTTTTTTCATCAACTTTTTTAATTACTTTTGCAGGAATGCCCGCTACTATTGTGTAATCTTCAACATCGTCTATTACAACCGCGCCGGCAGCAACAACTGCGCCTTTACCAACTTTTACTCCTTCAAGAATAACTGCGTTGGCTCCAAGCATTACATCATCTTCAATTACAACAGGCTGAGCACTTGGCGGTTCAATAACTCCTGCCAGGACAGAACCTGCGCCAATGTGACAATTTTTTCCAACCTGCGCTCTTCCTCCAATTACAACATTCATATCGAGCATAGTTTTTTCACCAATAACAGCCCCGATATTTATTACTGCGCCCATCATAACAACACAGTTATCACCAATATCAACTTTATCGCGAATTGTAACGCCAGGTTCGATGCGAGCATTATATTTTGAATAATCAGCAAGAGGAATTGCAGAATTTCTTCTGTCCATTTCCAACTTAAATTTTGTAATCAAGTGTTTGTTCTGTTCCTGAAATGCAAGCCATTCGGTATGTTCACAAAACAATGTTCCGTAATCTTTGGTTCCAATAAATTCTAAAGTGCCAAAATCTGCATTTTCAAGATCACCTGTAAGATAAATCTTGCAGGGAGTTTTTCTTTCAGCTTCCGCTATATATCTTATAATTTCGTATGAATCCATTTATCTCTATCCTGAATTATTTGTTTTTGAATAATACTTCTGTAAATGTATAAAATCCCGGTTTTGCATTAGCTGCAAATTCTGCTGATTTTAAGATTCCTTCGGCAAAAGTTCTGCGGGAAAGTGCTCTGTGATTAATTGATAAAACTTCTCCGAGTCCGCCAAAACTTATTGTATGATCGCCGGCAACGTTTCCGAGTCTGAGCGAAGACATATTAACTTCTTCCCTGTCAACAGCATCTTTTATCATCAGCGCTGTGCCTGAAGGTTTATCTTTCTTAAATCTATGATGTGTTTCTGAAATTTCAACATCCCAGTCAGGTACAATTTCATCAGCCTGTTTTGCAAGTTGAAGAAGCACCTGAATTCCAATTGAGAAATTAAAACTTTGAACAACCGGAACTTTTTGAGCAATTCTTTTAAGTTCGGCAAAATGCTTTTCAGTTAATCCTGTGGTTCCGATTATAAAAGGAGATTCGAACTTCTCAACCAGTTCAATACTTTTTTCAAAAACATCGGGCAGTGAGCAATCTATTAAAACATCGGGAACCGCTGTTTCTTCTTCAGTTCCAAGAGAATATTTATAAACGCAAGAATGTTCTTTTTCCAAAAAAAGATTAAATACCTCGCTTCCAAGTCTTCCGTCAAATCCAACTAAACCAAACTTCATATCACCCTGCTCTTTCTGATACAAAAATGTTTGAATCAAAATAATGCTGTAACTCTTTATCAAGAATAGTTTCACTTTCTTCAGTTACAGGCAAAAGTGGCAGACGCAAAACATTTTTACACAAATCAAGTTTTTGCATAACATATTTTATTGGCATCGGACTGGCTTCAATAAAAATAAGGTGCATCATTTTCAGGTATGTGTTGTGGAGTTCGCGAGCCAGTTTGTAATTGTCTTTAAGCGCTGCGTTTACCATTTGAGTCATCTCTTTAGGAAAACTGTTTGAGAAAACAGAAATTACTCCGTCGCCTCCCATTGACATAATCGGAAGTGTCTGGTCGTCATTTCCTGAAAGAACGGAAAACTCTTCAGGTTTTATGGCAAGTAGCTTTGCAATTTGTGAAATATCGCCGCTTGCTTCTTTTACGCCAACAACATTTTTACATTCTTCATATATTTTGATGATTGTCTCAGGCAGCATATTCATTCCGGTACGGGAAGGAACATTGTATAAAATAATCGGGAGATTTGTTTTGCTGTCGAGATACTTAAAATGTTCAACAATACTTCTCTGCGTTCCTTTATTATAATAAGGATTAACAATCAATAATCCGTCGGCACCAAGTTTTTCAGCATTTTCATTATGTTTAACACAATGCGCCGGATCATTTGTACCGGTTCCTACAATAATTTTTACTCTTTTGTTAACCTTTTCAACAAAGAAGCTGATAAGTTCAGTTCTTTCTTCATCGTTGATAACCGGAGCCTCACCTGTGGTTCCCAAAACAATAATTGCATCAATGCCGTTATTGATCTGGTATTCAATTAATCCGGTAAGTTTTTCATAATCTATTGAGAGGTCATCTTTAAACGGGGTGATAATTGCGGTTCCAGTACCTTTAAACATAATATGCCTCATAAAATTTCATAAATTACTGCAAAATTACACTTATTCGGATAATAAATCAAAATTATAATTAATGCACCATTTTTATTTAACCCGACTCACAAAAAGTGCACCAATTATACAATATAACAATCGGGAAATTTTATTAAATTTGTGTTCCTAAAATGAAAACTTGAGGATGTTATGGGTACTTTAATGGTAAGCGTATCAGGTATAAGAGGAATTGTCGGCGGCGGACTCGAACCTGATGTTATTGTAAAATACGCTTCAGCTTATGCAGATTTTTGCGGTAAAGGAAAAATTATTATTGGCAGAGATGCCAGAATTACCGGCGATATGGTGAACAGTCTGGTAATCGGGACTTTACTTGCAAAAGGAAATGATGTTGTGGATATAGGGATCTGTCCTACCCCCACTGTATTGTACAATGTTCGCGAATTAAATGCAGTTGGCGGAATTGCAATTTCTGCAAGTCATAACCCAAACGAATGGAATGCCTTAAAACTGCTTAACGGCAAAGGTGAGTTTATGACTGCTGAAGAAAACAAAAAAATGCTTGCAAACCTCGAGGAAAGCACAAAAGATTATTCTGACTGGACTCAAATAGGAAAACTGACAAAGTTTGATGAAGGTTTGGTAAACCATATGAAAAGCGTTCTTGATATGGACCACATTGATGTTGAAGCAATCAAAAAACGAAAATTTAAGGTTTTGTTAGATTGTGTAAACGGAGCCGGAGTTCATATTATGCCGGAATTGCTAAAACAGTTTGGCTGCGAAGTAATTGAAAAAGATTGCGAAAAAACAGGAATATTTCCTCGTCTGCCTGAACCAATTCCCGAAAACCTTACCGGTACTATGAAAGCTGTTAAAGAAGCAGGTGCCGATCTTGGTGTTGTTGTTGATCCGGATGTTGACAGACTTGTCTTAATTACAGACAAAGGAGAACCTTTCAGTGAAGAAAATACAATCACCTCGGCAGTTAAATTTATTCTGTCAAAAGAAAAAGGCAATGTAGTTGTTAATCTTTCAACAACAAGAGCAGTTGATGATGTGACAAAAGAAGCCGGCTGTAAAGTTTTCAGATCTCCTGTAGGAGAAGCAAATGTAGTAAATAAAATGTATGAGACAGGTGCGGTAATTGGCGGAGAAGGAAGCGGCGGAGTAATTTACCCGGGTTTACAATATGGACGTGATGCACTGGTTGGAACCGCACTTACACTTCAGCATTTACTTGAATTTGGCGGAACATTGAGTGAACTGAAAGACAATCTTCCGCAATATAATATTGCCAAAAAGAAAGTTGATCTGGGGGAAAACAATCCGGATCAGATTATTGAACTGATTAAAAAGAAATATGCCGAATTTTCACCAAATACAGATGACGGCTTACGAATAGATTTTGAAGATCACTGGGTTCATTTGAGAAAATCGAATACAGAACCAATTATACGCTGTATTGCCGAAGCTGAAACCGAAGAAAAAGCTGAAAAATACACTCAAAAATATTTTGAAGAAATTAAATCTTTTCTGAAATAAAAAAGCCCCGAAATTCGGGGCTTTTCTTTATAATTACATATCAGAATTTTATTTGTTTGAAAGGAAGTTATGAGCTTATTTGAAAATAAAGGAATTACAAATGGTGAAATTATCAACCTTTCACCAAGCGAAGCAATGGAATGCTGCAAAAACGGCGCATATCTGGTTGATATCAGAAAAGAATATGAAACCGATTACAAAACCTTTGAAGTGGAAAATTTAATCCTTCTTCCCAAAAATAAACTTCCTGAAAACTATAAAACCATTCCTCAGGATAAACCTGTTATTATAGCAGATTCTACCGGTCTGAGCAGCAAAAAAGCAATAATGTTCCTTAAAGAAAAAGGATATGAAAATCTGGCAAACCTTGCAGGCGGAATAATGCAGTGGACACGTGACAATCTTCCGTTAAAAATTGATAATAATGAAGCGCTTGCCAAACCATATTTTTATGAATCAAAACCTAAAAACTTTGTTAAAAGCAGACTCGTAAAAAAAGATTTTTCTGAAAAATAATACCAAAATTTTTCTCTTTTTTTATCAAATCTGACTCACAAAATTACCCGAAATTGATATTCACTTACGCTGGCAATGGTTTCAAAAAGGTAGGACCATTTCCGGCTCTACTTTAAACTAATTGTTAATTTTTTCCTTTATAAATCCTTTTTCTTGACATTTTTCGAAACTTTCACTTGTTTTAGTTAAGCACTATTACGAATTTTTTCTCTATTAAAGAATGTTATTTAAATAAAATAAAGGAAATGAAGAATGAAAAACTTATTAGTTTTAATCGTAGTTTTAATGTTAGGTGTAACATTTGCAGAAAATGCAGCAATCACAAAAAATCACCCAAAATTTGATCAGATTGAAAAGAATTTAATCAACAATACAAAATCTGAAAATCACGGTGTATTATATTCATCAATTATTATGTTAGGCGAAATTAAATCTGAAAACGCTGTAATGTCACTTGCTAAAATTTTACGCGGAAATTACAGCAATGATTTGAAAATAGTTTCTGCTTTATCGCTTGCTAAAATAGGAACAGATTACAGCAAATATATAGTAAGAAGAGTTGCTGAATTATCAGATGACAAAAAAACTTCAGAGTTGTTAAGAAAGTTCTACTTTGCAACTAAGTAATTTACACAGCAATCCCGCTTCGGTGGGATTTTTTTTACGAACCTGCGGAACTAATAAGACTAAGGGTCGTCTTAAGCACCAGTAACAACAAAACATAAAAATAAATTCATAAATCCTGGGGGGGATAAAATGAAAAGATTAACCACAACATTCGTATTAATTTTCGCAGTTCTGTTTTCATCTCTTTTTGCTACAAATACCAAATTGAACAAAGAAGATCCAAGATATGCTCAATATGAAAACAATCTTATTACCGGATTAAAATCTGATAATGAAGGGTTAAGATTCTCAAGTGCATATTTACTTGGCGAAATTAAATCAGAACTGGCAGTTGACCTTTTAACCAGAATGTTAAGAAGTCACGAAAATGAAAACTTCAGAATTATGGCAGCATTGTCATTATCAAAAATTGGTACAGATCAGGCTCTTTATATGGTTAAAAGAGTTGGTAAATTTACAGATCACACTAAACTTGCCACTTTCTGCGATAAATTTTACAAAGCAAGAACTTACTCATTACCAGCTGATGACAAAGTTTTAGTTTCCTCATTGTTTGAGTAATATAGATTAAGATATCCGTTTCAGAGACTCTCAAATTTGAGAGTCTTTTTTTTGTAAAATAATATTAAATTTTTGTTAAGCTATTAGAATTTAGAATTATTTACCGAAAATAAAGATGTGATTTTAATCGCATTTGCTTAACAGATAATGCTTTTCAGTAGATTTTTATTTTAAAATGCTTAATTGTTTTGTAAATTAGCAGAAGGGAAAATGTACTAAAAACATTAAATAAAGGATGATTTAATGAACAAACTCGCTACTTTTTTTATAAGTTTACTTCTTTTTTCAACTCTCACCACTTTTGCACAAAAAGATCAGACAAACAGCTTTTCCCCTGTCGGATTAACAATAATTGTTAATGATCTTTCTATTTCTTCAAACTGGTATAAAGAAAATCTGAATTTCAGAGTTCACAAAAAAATGCCGGAAAGAAGAATTCTTCAAAGAGGTGATTTTTATATTGAGCTCAGAGCAATTAAAGGTTCGTTAAATGAAAAAGATATTAAACTGCCTGAAGATTTTAAATTTATAAACGGATATTCTAAATTTTCGTTTGTTGTTGATAATCTGAAAGGTCTTTACAATCATCTTTTTATTAATGGTGTTAATGTTTTCAGACCCATCACCAAAGGGGAATTTTTCCAGGGAGAATATTTTGTTATAACTGATCCTGACGGAAATTATCTTCAGTTTTTCAGCAATGGCGATTCTGATATAAAAATAAATGATATCCAGATGAAACCGTTTCTTATAAGTAAAATGGTTGGTGATCTTGATGAAAGTGTAAAGTGGTATCAGAGTATTCTGAACTGTAATATTTCTGAAATTCTCGATATTCCCGAGCATAACCTGAAACTTGGTTATCTTGAGTTAAACGGATTTTATTTTGAACTTATCCAGACCGGTGTTTCGTTAAACAAAACCGATCTTGATAAATTTAAAGATAAGCACATTCAAGGATTCTGCAACCTCACCTTTTATGTAGATGATATAAAAACTACGGTTTCTTCAATGGGAACCGATGAGTTTCCCGTCAATAATAATATTGAGCCGGCCGATTTTAACGGCTTCAAAAAGCAAGTCAACATTAAAGATCTCTCAGGAAATAATATTCAGATTATAAATTAAAGAAGCTCACGAGCTTCTTTTTTTTATTTTTCTGGAACAAAAGACCTGATATCTTTTTAAGATAAAATATCTTATTTTAGTGAGGTCAATATGAAAACGAAAATCAAATTATTAACACTTTTTATTATTTCATTATTTTTAATAACAATGAATGCGCAGGATAAAATGAAAAGAAACAAACTCACTCCGCAAGAGGAACATATAATTATCAATAAAGGAACCGAAGCCCCGTTCAGCGGTGAATATTGGAATTTTAACGAAAGAGGCACATATATATGTAAACATTGTGATGCACCGCTTTATAATTCCACAGACAAATTTAATTCACACTGCGGCTGGCCAAGTTTTGATGATGAAATTCCGGGTGCAATAAAACGCCAGGTTGATGCCGACGGCAGAAGAACCGAAATACTTTGTGTAAATTGTGACGGACACCTTGGTCATGTATTTGAAGGAGAACGCCTCACAGATAAAAATATTCGTCATTGCGTTAATTCCCTTTCAATTAAGTTTGTTCCGGCAAAAGAGGAGCCAACTCACCAAAGAGCTTACTTTGGCGGCGGATGTTTCTGGGGAACCGAGTTCTTCTTTCAGAAGCAGGATGGAGTTATTTCAACAACAGTAGGTTATATCGGCGGACACAAAGATAACCCGACTTATAAAGAAATCTGCTCCGGAAATACCGGTCACGCAGAAGTAGTTGAAGTAGTTTACGATTCAGAAAAAATCTCTTACGAGAAACTTGCAAAACTCTTTTTTGAAATTCACGATTTCACTCAGGTCGATCGTCAGGGGCCAGATGTTGGAACTCAATACAGAACTGAAGTATTTGTCACAACTGAAGATCAAAAAGCAACTACTGAAAAACTGATTGGTGTTTTAACTTCTAAAGGATATGACGTGGCAACAAAAGTTACGCAGGCAGATAAATTCTGGAAAGCAGAAGATTATCATCAGGATTATTATGATGTGAAAGGTACCAGACCATATTGCCACGCTTATAAAAAAATATTTGATTAGAGGAGTCTGCTGCGCTTTTTATGATAATTTAAAATAGCTTTGTCAAATGATGAATCAGTTGTTATGAGGTTATATTCAATCTGGTTTGTAAGACAGGCAGTTTCTATTTTTTGAAGATATTCCGCAAAAACTTCCCTGTAAGATTGCTGAATTTGATACGGCTGAGTAGTAATTTTCTCGGCCGTTTCCATATCTATAAATTTTACTTCGTCAGAAAAACTTAAATCTTTCTCAGCCGGATCAAGAATCTGAAAAACAATTACTTCATTTTTCTTATATCTAAACATTTTTAATGCCTGGATAATTTTATCCGGATCATCAAAAAAATCTGAGATTAATATTACAATTCCTCTTTTTTTAATTTTTTCAGCAAGAGCATTCAAACATAAAGATGTATTTGTTTCTCCCTTAGGGTTCGCATTATCCAAAACATGTAAAACATTATTCACGTGAGTTTTGAAAGTCTTGGGATTTATATATTGCTCAGGTTTGTCAGAAAAAGTTGCAAGTCCCACAGCATCCTGCTGTTTTAGCATCAGGTAGGCCAGACTCGCAGCCAGCATCTTTCCATATTCAAGTTTGCTTACACTTCCCTGCTTGCAAAATCCCATAGAAGAACTTGAATCAAGAATTATGTGCGAAATTAAATTTGTTTCCTCTTCATATTGTTTGATATAGTATTTATCACTTTTACCAAATACTTTCCAGTCAATATTTTTAACAGAATCACCCTGCATATAAGCACGATGTTCGCTGAACTCGGCGCTAAATCCGTGGTACGGACTTTTATGCAATCCTACAATAAATCCTTCAACAATACTTTTTGCTTTAAGTTCAAGTGAGTTCAGTTTGGAAACAACTGAAGGATCGAGATATTTTCTATATTCATTTTCCTGTTTCAAATTAATTTTTTCTGTTCATTTCCAAAATCTGATCAGGAGTAATTCCAAGATTTTGCAATTCATATTTAACCGGCTGGGCAAGCTGACTTTCAGGATATGCTTCTATAAAACGATTATAAATTACCTTTGCAGAATCATACATTTGTAATTCGTTGGCTAAAATAAATCCGGCATGAAAAAGTGCCTGTTCAGATATGGAACTGTCAGGATAGTTGTTATAAACTTTCAGATAGTGGTTAACAGCTTCTTGTAACTGTTTATTTTCATCCATTCCGGAAATAGCTTTACTATGATAAAATTTGCCTATTTCAAGATTTGCTTTCATTACATATTTTGATTCGGGAAATTTATTCAGGATTATATTACACTTTTCAAGAGCCTGATCAAATGCATTTTGTGAAATAAGCTGATCTATTTCATTCATCAATTTTTGATCTTCGGGAATACTTTTTTGGCAAGCGGTAAAAATAACAAGAGTTAAAATAATAGAAACCTGAATTACTTTTTTCATAACTATCCAATAAGTTTATTGATAATAACGTATCTAAATATAAAACGAAATATTCAATAAGTAAAATTTCGGATAGTGCAAAAAAAAGAGAGGTAAAACCTCTCTTTTTATCTAGAAAAATACGTCTCTTTCGCCGTCGTTTACTCGTTTAATGAGTTTCTTAATTTTTTTCTGCTGTTTTTCATCTTCTTTACCAACGAACTCATCAACTGCTTTTTCAGCTGACTCTTTTGTTTCGTCGCTGGCATAATCATTAACATATTCCTGGAAAGTTGCCAAAGCATTTGGCTGACACAATTTTCCAATATTTCCTGTTTTTGCCAGTTCCATGAACCTTTCACCTGTTCTTTCAGATCTGTAGCAAGCAGTACAGAAACTTGGTAAATAACCCAGGTTACAGCAATCGCGCACAACTTCATCAAGTTCTCTGTGATCGCCAAGCTGGAATTGTTCCATATGGTGTTCATCAATACTTTCCTGAGATTCTTTGTAAGCACCCGGAGAAGTACGACTTCCGGCACTAATTTGGGAAACACCAACTTCAAACAGTTCTCTTCTTAATTCAGCTTTTTCTCTTGTTGAAAGAATAATACCGGTGTATGGTACTGCCAGACGAATAGTTGCAACAAGCTTTTTGAAATCTTCATCTTCCACCGCGTGCGGAGGTCTTTCTGCTGCAGGTGCATTTAACGCTGGTTCAAGTCTTGGAACCGACATAGTGTGCGGACCAATATTAAACTTTTCGTCAAGATAAAATGCGTGATTAAGCAATGCAAGAGTTTCAAACTTATAATCAGTTAATCCGAAAAGAGCGCCAATACCAACATCATCTATACCGGCTTCAATTGCTCTGTTCATGGCAAACAATCTGAAAGAGTAATCTGCTTTTGGACCCGAAGGGTGCATTTTAGTATAAGTTTCGTAATGGTAAGTTTCCTGGAAACATTGATAAGTACCGATATCAAAAGTTTTTAATCTTTTAAAATCTTCAACTGAAAGCGGAGCAGTGTTTATGTTTAATCTTCTGATGTTACCGCCATCAATGTTAACATCGTAAATAGTTTTACATGCTTTTTCAATAAAATCCAGCGCAGATTCTTTTGGATGTTCACCCGCAACAAGCAAAGCTCTTTTTTGTCCCTGACGAACAAGATGCTCTGTTTCCTGACGAATTTGATCAAGAGTTAGGGTAACTCTGGTAAGTTCTGTGTTATCTCTTCTGAATGCACAATAAAGACAATTGTTTACACATCTGTTAGTAACGTATAAAGGTGCAAAAACTACCAATCTGTTACCGTAGATCTTCTCTTTAACTTCTTTTGCCGTGTGAAGCATTTTTTCCATCAATTCAGGATCAGTAATATTTAAAAGAGCGGCACTCTCTTTTAAATCCAATCCTTTTGCTTCTTTTGCTTTTTCAATTACACTGGCCTGATATGACTTGTCATTTAATTTTTCATCATCAAGCAGTGAATGAATATATTCCTCGTTTATAAAATCCATACAAGACTCCTTGTCTTATTTGCAATTTCCATCTATAGAAATACAATAAAAATGCCATTAAAAATCAACTAAATTGCGAATATTTTCCTTATTATTCACTAAATAATTCTCTAAAACGAGAATATATTATTCTTGATTCTTAATAATGGTTAATAACAGAATAAATAATCCGATTTACTACTGAAACAGTTTCTGGAAAACTTGTCAGATCAGTTAAACAACTGCGGATTCGGTTAATTCAATAAATCCCCTGGAAGTGTTAATTTTGCAATTTACACCAAACGGAATTGTTATGGAATCTTTTACATGGCCATGAATAACATTATAAAAAACCGGTATTTTTGCTTCACTCCAGTAATCGTTTATTACTTCGTTAAGCGATAATGTTTTTTTGTTTTCATCCATTTCGTAGCAGTTTTTAAACCTGCCGAGTAAAAGTCCGTTAATTCCTGTTGTAATCTTGGCAAGACGTAATGAATTA
>JBGRQB010000100.1:0-15420 GCA_041725875.1 Rhodothermaceae bacterium | reverse complement strand
ATATAAAGAACCTAAGGGTGATATAATAGCAAACGGAGTGATACTTCATTATGATGGAACAGGGTGGAAGAATATCTCTTTGCCGACAATCCAGAGTTTGTTGTATACTCTATATCCTTCAGAAGAAAAAGGTAAATATTATATTCAAGGTAGTAGCTTGGATAAAAAGAAAACCTGGCTCCCACAATTGTATTCATTTAATGGTAAGGAAATTGATTTAGTTTATGAAGATCAAATTGATGATTTTAAATTGGGTGCACAGAGACAGATTAATGGAGAGAGTTATTTTTTTTATGATCGGTATATATCAGAATATAGTGAAGGAAAGTTTGTTAAACTCATAAATACAAGTGACAGTAAATACACAGGAGGATTTGAAGGGCGATCATTAAAAGATTTATTTCTATTTGCTGAAGATGGAGTAGCGCACTATAACGGAACAGATTTTCAATATCTGTTTAATGTAAAGGAAAATCATGAAATAATAAACATAACCATAGCTGAAACAATGATTTATGTTGTAGTAAAAAACAAAGAGAATCAAGATTATTACATATATAAAGGAAAATTAAAAGAGGAGGCAGCACCCTGAAAATAAAATAAAGACGAAAGTGTAGGAGCACTTTCGCCTAAACAGAGTATCCTCAAGGCTGGTAACCTTAGAACATCAATTAGTTTGATGCAGGGCACTCTTATATTTTTAAACAAAATACAGGAGTAAAGATAATGAAAAAAACACTATTTGTAATGTTGTCTATGATTTTTTCGACAATACTTTTTTGTCAGAAAAACCTTGTACTTGAGCCGGTGGCTTATACTGTTTCATTAATATCTACAGGTACGGAAGTAAAATTTGGCACAGTTGGTCCACAAAGTCTCGGTTATTTTTATGATGCAAATTATGATCGGGTCACGTATGCTAGAGTCTTTATTAAAGTAACTCTTCCTCAGTCAATAAATAATGCAGATGAAATTAATTCAGCTTCACTTAAGATAAGTACACAACTATTTCCCGGAAAAATATTAAGCGGAGGTGAAAATTATAAAGTTACATTTATGGGTAGTTCAGACGAATTTGTCTGCGCATATAACGAAGCTACTTTCAACAAGGTTAGCACATCACCGGAAATAGGAACAAGTCAGAATTATGTAGGATTATCGGAATTCAATGTTAAAAATATAATTGTAAATAATAAAAATAAAAAGATTTTATATTTTGGAGTTTATTGTAATGGTAATTATCCTGTTCCACTTGTTCGTGTAAGAACAAAGTTAACTATTGATTATAAGCCTCAGAAAAAGTTTGTGGATTTTTATGTGGCAAATGAAGATCCGGGTGGCTCTGTAATGGTTGACGGAAGTTCACTGGCAAGCGGGAGTAAAATTGCAGGGAAAGAAACAGGAACTACAGTACAACTTACAGCTATCAATAATCAGCACTACAATAGTTATAATCATCTTTGGAATGATGGTATTGCTCCTAAAAGACCTAGTAAATGGGAAAAAAAAGCAAGTGATGGGAATACTTCGTATTTAACTAATGCTATATCTTATGACTTATTAGTCAAAGAATCTTCTCATAACGCAACCTATGAAGCCGGATTGCGAAAAGTATGTAATGTAAATGTAAGTTCCCCTACAGCAATAACAGCAACCTATAACGGCACCTCATATTCAGGAACTTCGATAAGTTTTGATGCAATTGAGTATAATGATGTAACACTTGAAGCAAGCGAATACTATATTGAAAATAATGTAAAATTTACTTTTAAGAAGTGGAGTGATAATGTAACCTCAAGATCCAGGACAAAAAATATTACCAGTCATAGTACAATTCAGGCTGAATATGAAGGGATGGCAATAAATAATAATCTGGCAGTAAAATGCCCCAGCAAAGTTAATCAAAAGATTCACCTGAACTGGAATGAACATCCTCACCCAAGTGTTACAAAATATAAGGTTTACAGAAAGACAAAAAACAACTCCCCGGTCTGTATAGCAACACTAAATCGAGGAACCACTTCTTATACAGATAATTCAGCAACCTTATTACCGGCAGGGAACGAGTTAGTTCAATATTCAATTGATTGCTATTATGCACCACACAATACCTGGTCAGATCATTATTGGGCACAATTTAAGTTTGCCTCAATTGATGACAGAGGCATAGAGCAAGATGATGATAAACTTAAACTGGCCTTAACAGAAGAAGAGAATGGAGTTTTTTCAGTAGAAAACGGGGTGAGAAATTTTCCAAATCCGTTTAATCCTACAACAAAAATTGAATATTCGATAAAAGAAGATTCGAATGTGAGAATAGTAGTTTACAATACTTTGGGGCAAGAAGTAAAAACATTAGTGGACTGTGAGAAACCAAAAGGAAAATATTCAGTAAGCTATGATGCATCGAATTTACCAAGTGGGATTTATTACTGTAAAATGGTTTCTAAAGACTTTAATAAAACTATAAAACTAATTCTTACTAAATAATTAATTATAAAATGAGACTGTCTCTGCAAAATTAAAGCAGAGTTTAACTCTGCTTTAATTAATAAAAGTTTTAACTGCGATTAAGATTCTGTAAATAATTTATTCCGCAGATGGTTTTTGCATCTGTAATTTCACCTGAAGAGATCATTTTTTGAATTTCGGCTAAAGTGAATTCGTAAGTCTCCATTCCATACTCACCCTCTTCACGATCGTGTGCACCAGGAACAAGTTCTTCCGCAAGATAAATATGAAGTACTTCAGTGCAAAATCCGGGGGTGGTGCAGATAGCACCAAGTTTGGAAATTTTACCTGCTCTGAATCCGGTTTCCTCAGTTAGTTCTCTCTCGGCACATAGAAGCGGATCTTCATTTTTTTCAAGCTTTCCGGCAGGAAGTTCATACATAAATTCTTTGAAAGGATATCTGAACTGTTTTACTAAAATTATCTTTCCGTCATCTTTTTGAGCAACAACAACGGACCCACCATTGTGTATCACAACTTCTCTAATTCCTTTATTCCCGCTGTCATATTCAATATCATCGCAGGTAATATCAAACACAACACCTTCAAAAATCTTCTTTGTATTGGTAACTTTAAAATTCATTTCATACTCATTTTTGTTTTTTACATATATGAATATATAGTTTAAAAGCTATTTCCTAAAGTTCAGTATAAAAAATTTTATTTTACAAAGTTACTTGGTTATTTTGTGGTATTAGAATTTTAGTGAGAATTTAGGTATAAATGGAACTGCGGCAGCACATTAAAAATAAAAAGGTATGGATTCTTGTAATAAGCGGATGCTTAATTTATCTGCTCTATTTTTTATTCCTGGTTTCTCATCTGGCAAAGGGAGATATAAATCTTCCTAACATAACAAGAGATTTTTTAATTAATTCCACACTTATGATTTCCAGTATTCCTTTTATTTATTTGATCATTAAATATTTAAATCTGAAATTTACCGGCAATCTGATTAAAAGACTATTGATTGAGTTGGGTGCTGTAATTATAATTTCATTTCTTTTCAGTGCAATTGCAAAATTGTTGTTCTGGCAGTCAAAAGATTTTTTTGTGAGTCTGGAAAAAGCTTTTTGGGACGGAACAATTGCAGCTTCAGCTTTTATTGTCTGCTTCTTATTCGTTGCATTTGAAACATTTTATCAGGTTAATAAAAATCAGTTGCTTCAATTAAAATTTGAGCAGATTGAAAAAGAGAATATCTTGCTGCAATACCATCAGTTGAAAAGTCAGATGAACCCTCATTTTTTATTTAATTCGTTAAACATTCTCACTGTCCTGACCAGAGAAAATCAGGAAAATGCAATTAGCTTTATCAATAAGCTTTCAGAAGTTTACAGGTATGTTTTAGTTCACGATCAGAAAAAAACTATTTTGCTGCAAAGGGAAGTGGAGTTTATAAATAATTTTATTGAAATACTTTTGTTAAGATATAGTGCCGGGTTGCAAGTAAATATTGATATCAGGAAAGAGGATTTACAGAAAGAGATTATTCCGATGACTCTACAGTTGCTGGTTGAAAATGCAATTAAGCATAATGTGGTTAGTTTAAAAACTCCACTTACGATTGATATTTATTCCGAAAAGAGAACCATTGTAGTTAAAAATAATTTTAACCCTAAAAGCAGTATAATAAAAAGTAGTAAGATTGGATTGAAAAATATTAAACGCAGATATGATTTATTAAATAAATCGAAAGTGAATATACAAAAAGGACAACATTTTACTGTAAGGATTCCGTTGATATGAAAGTGTTAATTATTGAAGATGAAATATTGTCATTAAAAAACCTTAGAGAAATGCTAAATAGAGATTTCCCGGAATATGAAGTGATTGGCGAAGTTGATTCTGTTAAAGAAACGGTGGAATTTCTAAACCTGAATGAACCTGATTTGATTTTTATGGATGTACAGCTTTCTGACGGGTTAAGTTTTGAAATATTTAATTATACCGAAATAAAAATTCCTATAATTTTCACAACTGCTTTTGATCAATATGCAATTAAAGCATTTCAGGAAAATGGAATTGGTTATCTTCTTAAACCGGTTAATGAAGAGGAATTTAAAAAGGCTGTTATAAAGTTTGAGAATCTAGGGAGCAATAATTCGCAGGTCAGTAGTTTGATTAAAAACTTTTTATCGAACTCATCACATAATTATCGAAAGAGAATTTCAGTTCACTCAAAAGATAAAATCTTCTATCTGAATATTACTGAAATAGCTTATTTCTTTTCTGAAGATAATGTAACTTTTTCTGTTAAAAACACAGGCGAGAAATATATTGTGGATCATTCTTTAAATGTGCTTGAAACTGAATTAAACCCGAATGATTTTTTCAGAATCACCCGAAATTGTATTGCCTCTATTTCAGCAATAAAATCAGTAACAAAACATTTTAACAGTCGGTTAAAAATTACTTTAATTCCTGAATATGAAAAAAGTTTGCTTGTCAGCAGAATAAGGTCAATAGATTTTAAGAAGTGGCTCGATGGCAAATTATGACTAAAACTTCGATTCTGTTAAAATTCATTTCGCATTAAAGTTTCTAAAGTTCACAGAAAATTCATATTAATCATTAAGAGTGTAACATATATTTTGTTCAAGATTTTTGAAACAAAATATGGAACGTATATGAATTTATTATCAAAAAAAGTTTTAATTGTTTGTCTTGTAATGATATTCCAAATTACTGCTTTTGCTCAGGAAGATGAAACAAATACTCAGGTTTCTTTTATTTATCCTTTGGGAACAAGCGGTTCAGGTTCTTTATCTCAAATGAACAGTTTTTCTTTTAATGTTATTTGGGGAATGAACGGAGGATTAAACGGATTTGAATTGGGCGGAGCAGGTAATTACAATGTTGGTAATGTAAGTGGTTTGCAAATTGCGGGCGTTACTAATATTAATACTAAAGAGTGTACCGGAGTAATTTTTGCCGGAGCAGCGAATATTACATTAGGTAAAACCAGTGCACTTCTTTTATCTCCAATAAATATTACAGCTAATGAGTTTAATGGTTTGCAGTTTGGGATTATTAATTTTGCTAAAAAACTTAATGGTGTTCAGATCGGGTTAATTAATATTTCAAACTCTTCGGAAGAGGGATTACCAATAGGTTTTATCAACATAGTTAAAAAAGGTTATTATGCAATAGAATTATCAGGAAACGAAACCATATATGGCAATTTAACATATAAGATGGGTGTAAAAAGATTTTATTCATTGTTCAAATTCGGGTACTCGGAATATAATGATAAATCGATTTATAACGTTGGATTTGGTTTTGGTTCGCTGATTTCGATAGCTGAAAAACATAATATTGCAATTGAGCTTTCAGGGAACAATCTGGTGTACGACAATAAATGGGAAGGATTAAATTTATTAAATATGTTGGATATAAGTTATCAGTACAGTTTAACAGATAAAGTTAAAATAAAAGCCGGACCAACTTTTAATGTTTATATTTCTGACAGAAAGCCGGATGGAAAATTTGGAACTATTGACATTCCTTACACAATTTATGAGAGAACAAATAACGATAATATTTTAACTGCCTGGATAGGTTTTAATATTGGAGCAGTAATAGAATTGTAAAGTAAACTTAATAAAAAACCCTCAGCGATAATCTGAGGGTTTTAGAATTTTATTCGTCGTAGTAAGGTATTAATTCACTACCAAGAAACTTTAATGTTGCAGTAATCACACCCAGATCATCAAGATAACCAAACAACGGGGCAAGATCGGGAATTGTATCAACAGGTGATATAAAATAAACAAGCGCCGCAACAACAATAGATTTGCGATACCAGCTTACATTGTTATCCATTATATAACTGAAAAGAGCTTTTACATCATTAAGAAAAGAGACTCTTTTACCTGTACGTTCAACTTTCTGCCACAGATTTTCCTCAACGTATCTCGATCCTTCTTCCACGGATTGACGTGAGTTGTAATTACCTGCATACTGATTTTTAAAATTATTATAATCACTCATGATTATCTCTTGTTATGTTCTTCGAACCAGTCGTAAATTGTATTCCACCATAATTTAGCATTTTGAGGCTTAACTACAAAATGATATTCGTCAGGGAAGTATAATAATTTACTTTCCACACCTTTTTTCTGCAATGCAGTAAACAACTCAAAAGCCTGTCCCTCAGGAACTCTGAAATCGTAAGCACCGTGGATTACAAGCATAGGAGTTTTGAAATTATCTACATAAGTATGTGGTGACATTTTTTCATACAGCTCAGGATTTTCCCAAGGTGTACCGCCATATTCCCATTCAGGGAACCAAAGTTCTTCTGTAACACCATACATACTTGTAAGGTTGTAAACACCTGCGTGACAAACAAGAGCCGTAAATCTGTCTGTATGACCTTCAATCCAGTTGATCATATAACCGCCGTAAGAAGCACCTGCAGCGTAGATATGATCTTTATCAATAAAATCGTAAGTAGCTAAAGTATGATCCAAAGCTTTCATAAGATCTTCGTAAACTTTGCCGCCCCAATCCTGAGAAATTTCGTCAGTGAATTTTTGTCCGTAACCAACAGATCCTCTCGGATTTGTTGCAACTACAACATAACCTTTTGCAGCAAACATTTGAGCATTCCATCTGTAATGGAAATTGTCTGTCCAATGACCCTGAGGTCCGCCGTGAATCAAAAATATCAACGGATATTTTTTACCTTCTTCAAAGAAAGGAGGTTTAACTATCATTGACTGAACTTTTGCTCCGTTTGCGCCTTCACTCCAGAAAGTTGAAAGAGGATTCATTTTGATGTTTGCTAATCTTTCTTTGTTTGTGAAAGTTAACTGATTTAACTTTCCGCCTTCAGCGCTCATTGAGAAAATTTCTGTCGGCATTGTTGATTTCTGATTTGCAAAGAAGATATATTTGCTTTGTGAACAAAGATGCATACTTCCTGAAACAACTTCTTTTTTCAACATTTTTACTTCTTTTGAAGCAATGTCGAATTTATAGATTGAGTTGTAAATTTCGTTTGCAGAGTTGAAGAAAATAGTTTCAGATTTATGATCCCAAACAAGCTGACCAAAAGAAATATCGTGTTGCTCTGATAAGTTTTTCAACTCACCTGATTTTCTGTTATAAAGAACCAAAGTCTGCTTGTCAGCTTCAAATCCTGCTCTTGCCATAGATCTGAAAGCAATATATTTTCCGTCAGGAGAATAAACAGGCTGATTATCATTTCCTTTACTTTTTGAAACCAAAGTAAAAGGAGTTTTTTTACCTGCTTTTGCATCGGCAATTTTAATTACATAAATGTCATTGTTTGTGCTGGTTGCCTGAACTTTTTCCATATTTGCACAAAACGCAACTTCTTTTCCGTCAGGAGACCAGGAATAATCGTTGCTGCTGCCAAGTGCAATTGTAGGAACATCGTAAGTTGCAAAAAGATTTAAGTCGGTATATTCTTTTGTTTCAAGATCGTAAACAAAAAGGTGACTTCTCTTTTCGCCGCGCCAGTCGTTCCAGTGTTTGTAAAACAACTCTGTGAACATTGAAGCATTAACCAGACTTGCAGCTTTCTTGTCATCTTTTGCTTTGTTTTCTGCCTGAGTTGCAAATTCAGGATAAACCATTGAAGTGAAAAGAAGTTTTTTTCCGTCAGGAGACCATTTTTGTCCAGAAACACCTGTATATAAATCAGTTATCTGCTTTTCATTTTTTCCGTTAAGATCGGCAACAAAAACCTGTCCTTTTTTCACATAAGATATTTTTTCGCCATCTGGTAAAAATACAGGCTGTGAAGCATTTTCCATAAATAATCTGGCGTTTTTTCCATCAGGATTAACAAACCAGATATCGGTTTTATTTTTATTTGTTTCCATACTGTAAGTCTTTACAGTATAGGCAATTGTACTATTGTTTGATGCTAAAGTAACGCTTCCCACTCTTTTCATTGCCCATAAATCATCAACAGTCAGCTCGTGCTGCTGTGCGTTAAGGGAAAGAGTTGAGAATAATAAAATCATTAACAGACTTAATAATTTTTTCATCTGAACCTCATTATTGGATTTGTAAAAATGTAATGTGTGAATTTAATAATCTTAAAGGGGAAAACAAAGACAGGAAAATGGAGAGTTGCAAAAACTGGTTATTTATGATATATTAGTGCAGCTGCAATAGCTAAAAGGGTAAAAAAAAGGGTTTAATATGAATTTAATTAAAAGAAGGCAATTTGCCGTTATCAGGCAGATTGTATCGGGCATTGTTCTGTCAGTGATCTGTTTTACACAAACATTAAAGGCAGAACCACAGTGGGATTTTATTCCTTCAAACATTTCAGTTTTAACCGAACCGGGTAAAGATTATGCAATTGTGAATTATGGTTTACCAACCGTTACAGATACTTCCGGGGTGGTTATCCGACAAATAAACGGTTTTGTTTCAGGAGCCAAAGTTCCTGTCGGAGAATTTGTATATCAATTTTCAGCCGAAGATACTTTGGGAAACGCGGTTTTATGCAGTTTTTCGGTTGAGGTAAAAGATGAAGAACTTCCTGTAATAACCGGGTGTCCGACTGACATATCGGCTGCTCCTGATGTTGGAATGTGCAGTAAAATCATCAATTTTGCGGTTCCTTCCTTTTCCGACAATTCACTTTTGGAAGATAATTTGCTTCTTCCCGGTGATGTTTTGTTCACTGGGGTAAAGTGTGATTCGCCGGACAGCATAGCTTTTGTAACTCTCAAAAAACTTCCGGTCGGAACCGAATTAAGCATTACTGACAAAGGATGGCTGAAAGCCGGCGGGTTCAGAAGCGGAGAAGGGATTTTAATCTGGAAAGCGAATTCGGAAATTTCTGCAGGAACCGAAATAGTTATTGAAGGATTAAGCAGCAACATCGGAGAATGTTCCGGCAGTTCACTTAGTCTTTCTGCATCCGGAGATCAATTGTTTATTTACAGCGGTACTCAGCCAACGGAAGGGGGCGCCGGAAATTTTATATGCGGAATTCAGTTGAACAGTTCTGCAGGAAGTACTGATGACAAGTGGGACGGAGACGCAACTGCAACCACAACAACAGGCAAACCGGGTGCAATAATTTCAGGATTTAACGGATTACGGTTCTCTCCTGAAAAAGATAATGTTGCTTATAACGGAACCAGAACAGGATCTGTCAGCGAACTGCAAAAAGCAATTTCCAATCCGGCTAACTGGCTTGTTTCAAACACGACAGAATTAAGCATTAAACAGGGAAACTTTGTTGTTGAAACTCCTTTGCTTCAGCAGACTTCGGGTTTTGCTCCGGGAAGCAGTTTCCCTGTTGGAATAACAACCAACAGATTTGAAATTACTGATCATTCAGGAAATTCTGCGCAATGCAGTTTTATTGTAGAAATAACTGATACAACAAAACCGAAGTTTAATTCGGTTACAGATATTATTGTTAACACAGATGCCGGGAATTGTTCCGCTGTTGTAAGTTACAATTTACCGGTTGCAAATGATGCTTGCGGAAACCTGACTTACGAATTGCTGAACTCAAAATCGAGCGGTGAGATTTTTCCCCTGGGTGAAACAGTGATTACTCTTAAAGTGTCAGATGAAAGTGGTAATGCAGATACAACCAGTTTCAAAATAATTGTAGAAGATAAAACTTCTCCTGAAATAAACTCACCGGAGAATATTACAACAATTCATCCAAGCGGAAAGGGGAGGGTGGTTGTTAATTATTCTTTCCCGACGGCTGTTGATAATTGCTCGGGCGTTAACCTGCAGCAGATTGGCGGACTCGGTTCCGGTTCATTATTTCCGCCCGGTATTACCACAGAAACTTTTCGCGCAACCGATGGAAACGGAAACAGCAAAACATCTTCCTTTACTATAACAGTTAAAGAAAACAACTCACCTCAAATCAGTTTTATAGATAAAATAGAATTTAATGAAGATGAAGAATTGTCTGTTAAAATTAATTTCTCCGATCCTGATCCGTCAGATAACCATTCAATGGAATTAAAAATAAGTAATCCGAATTTACAACTAGGCTATAAGCAGGTTAACGGAGGAGATGCGAATTTTAAACTAAGGGCAGCTTCTGATTATTATGGTGAAACTGCTTTGACCATTGAGTTAAATGATAATTCAGGTACGCCGAACTGCAAAGATACTTTAACAGTTCCGGTAAAAATATTACCGGTAAATGATCCGCCTGTATGCAGAATGAAAAACAAGCTAAAGCTTAACGAAGGAGAAAGAATAACAATAACTGATTCGCTGTTTGAAATTTCTGATATTGATACTCCTGTTGAAAATCTAAAAGTCAAGCTTTTGAAAGAATGTAAATTTGGAAAAGTATTTAACAACTCTGCGTTGATGAATAAAAACTCAACAATGAGTTATTCAGATTTTCTGAATGAGAATTTAATATATGTACACTCGGGAGCAGAAAATGCGCAGGATACAATTTATCTTTGCGCAACTGATGGTGAATTTGAAAGTGACTCAATAAAAATCCCGATTGAAGTTATGTTATCAGACGATCCTCCAATTGTGAGTAGTCAGATAAATTTGTCAGTCAAAGAAGATGAAATATTGGAGCTTGACGAAAGTTATTTTTCAACCATTATAAAAGATGATGATACTGAATTTTCAAAATTGAAAATCGTTCTGCGCAGTGATTCTATCTTGGTAATAATAAAAACAGGAGACAAAAAGTTCAGCATAAAACCAAAGCGTAATTGGTTTGGAGAATTAAAGTGTTTACTCACAGTAACTGATGAAAGAAATCAGATAAAGAGGGAAGCAAGATTGAATGTTGTTCCTGTAAATGATCCTCCTGAGTTTTTGACTTTGCCGGGACAAATAGTTTTTGATAATTCATCATTTGCTGAAATAAATATGTTTGATTTGGTTGAAGATCCTGAAACCAAAGATGACGAACTGGGATTTGAAATTAATAAACCTGATTCTGTTTTCTGGAAGTTTGATCAGGATGATGGCAGCTTTATTATTACGGCAGCAAAAGGATTTAGCGGAAAAAGAAAATTAAAAATTAAAGTGGAAGACCCGGAGTTGCTGTCGGCTGAAACAGAAATTGAAATAATAATCAACAACATTACAAATATAGGAAGCCAGACAAAAACACCTTTTGAATATAAACTCCACGAAGCTTATCCAAATCCGTTTAATCCTGTTACTAAAATAAATTATGAAATTCCTGAAAGAAGAAACGTAACAATTAAAGTATCAGAGATCTTAGGAAGAGAAATAAAAACTCTGGTAAACAAAGAATTGGAAGCGGGAAAACACACAGTTAGTTTTGACGGGAGTAATCTTTCAAGCGGATTATATTTTGTAATTATGAAGGCCGGGAAGTTTGTGAAAGTTAAGAAAGTGTTGTTGATGAAGTAAATTAAAGATCCGGCTTGTCCGGATTTTTAATAAATGATTTATCTCGATAAAATAATTGTTGCGGATATAAAAAATATTAGCTATTATGCAATCGAATGAAATTGATTCGATCTGAGGGCTACAGTTCGATAAGTTACCAAAGACATTTTAACGCAGGACCGCAAAACCATATTCGGGTTTTGTAATGATTTCTTCAGAGGGAAAAATTTTAAGGAATCAGGTGTAACCATTTGCAAATAGCAATATTATATGATTGTATTTTAAATTGGAGGTAAAATGTTAAAAAAATCTATGCTTTTATTATCCGCAATATTATTTGCCAGTCTGATTATTTTCACTGGCTGCGAATCTGATAACGCTACTGAACCTGCAGCAGTTAGTGTTGACCCGAACTACTCTGTGGATAATATAAAAAAGGTTTCGGTAAATATGGATAGGTCGGGTTTCACAGTTTATATTCCAAACGGAGATTTTAGTAGACCGTTATTGCCGAACAATTCATACGCAGGAGCCTTGTATTCTTGGAGTGCGAGTTCACAAGATTGTGCAGTTACCCGTGATTATGCACCAGGTAATCAGATTATATGCTTAAGAGGTTCAACAGGTGGCGGAGATGGTTCTTCTGATGCTCTTATAAGTAATTGGATCCAGGTAAATCCTGGTAAAACTTATATGGTTTCTGGAGGAGTTTATCGCTCCAACGCTCAAGATAATGTTTACATCGATTTTAATGATGGAATTGGAGTAGGGCCAAATTTTACTGATTCTCATGCTTCTGCTACTTCAGTTGGAGTTTGGGAATTGCAGACGGCAACAGTCACAATTCCCCAATATACATTATTTATAAAAATAAGATGTGTCAGAGACGGGGCAAATGTTGGGAATGCTTTATTTAGATCATTGTCAATTTATGAATTGTAATTTATAAGTTATAAACTTACTGAAGCTTATAACTTGATTAAAATAATAATTGGAAATGGAATCGCACTTTGTGATAGTTTTATCGACCCGGTTTCTGTTAAACGGGAACCGGATCATTTTTTGCTAATTTGTATTCTCCGGTACTGAAATAAGCTCAAAAAATATCATTTTACATTATCAAATATACACTTCCTGTTGCTTTACATTGCTCTCCTTTTTCAGTAGTTTTACTGATTAAATTTTTCACAAACTGAACAGAATAAGATGAAATATCCTTTTAAAGAAGTAGAAGCAAAATGGAAATCCCGCTGGGAAAAGAACGAGACTTACAAAACTGATTTAACTGATGAAGAAAAGAAGCTTTACGCTCTTGTGATGTTTATTTACCCTTCCGGTGCAAAATTACATTGCGGTCACTGGTATAACTACGGACCAACAGATTCCTGGGCAAGATTCAAAAAACTCCAGGGTCATAATGTTTTTGAACCAATGGGTTATGATGCTTTTGGACTTCCTGCTGAAAATTATGCAATTAAGACAGGAGTTCATCCTTATGACAGTACAATGAAAAACATTGAAGATATTCGTCTACAGCTTAAAGATATGGGCTGTATGTATCACGAAAATTCTGAAATGATGACTTGTGTTCCTGAATATTATAAATGGAATCAGTGGTTATTCCTTGAGCTTTACAAAAAAGGATTGGCGTATAGAAAAAATGCACCTGTTAACTGGTGTCCGAGCTGTCAGACTGTCCTTGCAAATGAGCAGGTTCAGGATGGTTCCTGTGAAAGATGCGACACAGATGTAGACAAGAAAAATCTTACTCAGTGGTTCTTCAAAATTACAGATTATGCTGATGAACTTATTGACGGACTTGATACAGTTAACTGGCCAGAAAAAACAAAATTGATGCAGAAAAACTGGATCGGGAAAAGTGAAGGCGCTGAAATCGATTTTGAGATTGAAGGTTATGAAGATAAAATGACGGTGTTTACTACTCGTCCCGACACACTATACGGTGTTACTTATGTTGTGTTGGCTCCCGAGCTTGAACTGGTTCATAAAATTACAACCGATGATCATAAAGCAGCGGTTGAAGAATATATAAACAGATGTAAAAATCTTTCTGAAATTGAAAGAACATCCACAACTCGTGAAAAAACAGGTGTTCACACCGGAGCTCACGCAATTAATCCTGTAAATGGAGAAAGAGTTCCTATATTAATAGCCGATTACGCACTTGCAACTTACGGAACCGGTTGTGTTATGGCTGTTCCTGCTCACGATGAAAGAGATTTTGAATTTGCAAAAAAACTTGAATTGCCAATAAGAAAAGTAATTCTTGAAGACAACACCAAAGAAGAAGATACTCTTGAAGCTGCTTTTACCGGTGTTGGAGCTATGATGAATTCACAAGATTTCAACGGAAAAAGATCAGATGCTGCAAAATCTGAAATAGTTGATTATCTTGAAGAAAATAAATGGGGTCGCAGAAAGATTAATTACAGGCTGCACGACTGGCTGATTTCCCGTCAGCGCTACTGGGGAACTCCTATTCCTGTAGTTTACTGCGAAAAATGTGATGAAGTTCCTGTTCCTCAGGATCAGCTTCCTGTTGAACTTCCTTATGATGTAGAGTTTAAACCGGATGGAAAATCTCCACTTGCTCAGTGCGAAGATTTTGTTAATACTACTTGTCCTAAGTGTGGCGGACCGGCAAAACGTGACGTTGATACAATGGATACATTTGTTGATTCATCCTGGTATTACTTGCGTTATATGAATCCGAAATTCCAGGAAGGAATGTTTGATAAAGAACTTGGAAACAAATGGGCTCCTGTTGATATGTATGTAGGCGGTGCAGAACACGCGACAATGCACTTGCTTTATGCCCGTTTCATTCATAAAGTTTTACGAGATATTAATCTTGTTAATTCTGATGAACCATTTAAAACACTTGTTCATCAGGGAACCATCACTAATGCCGGCGCAAAAATGTCCAAATCAAAAGGAAATGTTGTAAATCCTGATGATTTCATTTGCGACTATGGTTCAGATGTGTTCAGAATGTACCTTATGTTTATGGGACCTTACGAACTTGGCGGCGATTGGAGTGATAAAGGAATTGTTGGTGTTGACAGATTTGCTCAGAGATCTTATGCTTTATTCAGCGCGCACAAAGGTGTTGCAGAAAACAAAGCTGCTGAAAAATATGACATTAACGAACTAAACGCTGAAGAAAAAGCTGTTTACAGAAAAATAAATCAGTCTGTTAAAAAATATGCTGAAGAAATTGAACATTTCCGTTTTAATACTGCGGTTGCAGTTCTTATGGAATTGTTGAATGAATTAAATAAAAATCTTGCTAAGTGTCGTAAAGACCTAATTACTTATACTCTTGAAAGATTTGCAACAATGCTTGCTCCTGTAGCACCTCACTTTGGTGAAGAATGCTGGGAAATGATAGGTCACACAGAAAGCCTGTTTGATAGCCCGAAATGGTTTACCTGTGATGAAAAAGCGCTTGTTGTTGATGAAGTTACAATTGCGGTTCAGATTATGGGTAAACTAAGAGCCAAAATTCAGATGCCGCTTGACAGTGCC
>JBGRQB010000099.1:0-15530 GCA_041725875.1 Rhodothermaceae bacterium | reverse complement strand
AAATAATCAAAAATTAGCTACTGGTAACATAATATTATTTTAAAGATAATTAACATTGCATCAATAAATTCACTATATTTGTTAACAATTGGTAAGAACATCTTTACAAGTTAATTGAAAGAAACTTTCGGATACTATATCAGGAATCATAGAACATTAGAAGGATTAATTCTTATTCAATTAGGTGTTTGATATTAATTATTCAAATCTTGAGAAAATAGCAAACGTGATTTTGATGAGCATAACTTGGATTTATAAGCAAATATTTTGATTTGAATCTTGATTATCTAAAAAGATAAATATTACGGTGGATTGACTGTACTTTTAGTAACAATTGTTCTAAAGATGCTTTCTATGTCGCTAAAAAATAAAATACTTACGTCAAAAAGATATTTAACAGGAAAAATTTATTTCTAATGCAAGAATTACTTACAATAAAAGAAGCCAGCAAATGGGCATCCAATTATCTACAAAAACAGATTACACCTTCCAATATTTCATATTTAATCCAATATGGTAGAGTTTCTAAAATTGGTGATAATGGAAATACTCAAGTTTCAAAAGAAGAATTACTCAAATACTACGAGCAAAATAATAGTACAAAAGAAGAACGTTGGAAAGATAAATTAGGCCAAGACTTAAATTGGACTTTATCATTTTCTGAATATAAAGAATCAGAGACTACAAAACATGTTCACAGATTACATCCATACAAAGGAAAGTTTATACCTCAATTAGTCGAATATTTTCTAGATTCTCATACCGACAAGTTTAAAAAAGAAATTTTTTTCAAAAAAGGGGATATTATACTTGATCCATTCTGTGGTTCAGGTACAACTTTAGTTCAAGCAAATGAATTAGGAATTGATGCTATTGGAATAGATATTTCTGCCTTTAATGCACACATTAGTAATTCAAAAGTTGGAAAATATGATCTTCAACTAATTCATGATACGGCGAAAGATATATCATTAAAATTGGAGGAATATCTTAAAAGTAGAAATAATATTCAGTTTGAATCAGAGTTGTTAGAAGAACTAAAAATTTTTAATGCGAAAAATTTTCCTTCTCCAGATTTTAAATATAAAGTTAGGCGGAAAGAAATTAATGAAAAAGAATATGGCAAAGAAAGGGAGAAGGAATTCTTACCGATTTACCAAAAGTTAATTAATAAATACAAAATAGAACTTAAACAAGATAAGTCTGAATCTTTTTTAGATAAATGGTTTACAAAAGTTATTCGAGATGAAATTGACTTTGTGTTTAATGAAATTAAGAGAATAAAAGACAAGCCTACAAAGCGTATTTTAAGTATTGTTTTAAGTAGAACCATTCGTTCATGTAGAGCAACAACTCACTCAGATTTAGCAACACTTTTAGAACCACAAATTACAACATACTATTGCAAAAAACATGGTAAGATATGCAAGCCTCTGTTTTCAATTGATACATGGTGGAATCGTTATTCTAAAGATTCAATAAAAAGGATAAATGAATTTAATAAATTGAAGACTAACACAAATCAATTTTGTTTAACTGGAGATAGCCAAAATCTTGACATAGTATCAAGTTTGAAAGAAAAAATGTCAGATTTTTCAAAAAAAGTTAAAGATCAAAAAATTAGTGGTATTTTTTCAAGTCCTCCGTATGTTGGTTTAATTGACTACCATGAACAACACGCATATTCATATGATTTATTTGGATTCGAAAGAAAAGATGAATTAGAGATTGGTCCTCTTTATAAAGGACAAGGAAAAGAAGCAAGAGAAAGCTATGTAAGAGGGATTGCAAATGTTTTGATAAATAGTAAACGATTTCTAAAAGAAGATTGTGATGTTTTTTTAGTAGCGAATGACAAATATGGATTATACCCCCAAATAGCGGAAATGGCAAAGATGAGGATTGTAAATCAATATAAACGACCAGTTTTGAATAGGGTTGAAAAAGATAGAAATGCTTATTCAGAAATTATTTTCCATTTAAAAAATATATGAAAAAACTTATTGATAGACTTGGAATTTCAGTTGATCATCTAAAATGTTTGGAAGAAGCATTCTTAGAAAATAATGAAGAATATGCCCGCATAGAAGATTATTCAAATGGAACTCTAGCAGAAAGTTTAGATGAAAATGGAAAGTACAGAAGCTGAGATTGTCATAATTTTGATGAGAAGGCAAATGTATTTACTCTAATTACTGCGGTCGAGTAAATGGTAATTCATTTAATGATTGTGCAGTGTTAAAAGCAACCAAAACCAGGCATTATCATACTGATTGTGTAAGAGAAGATAGGTATATATTTAATAGGCAGGAAAAATTAATTTTCGAAGACTTTGAGAATGAAATTTTTGCTCAAATACCAGAAATAGAAGGTTTAGAAAACTTATGATGGAAAAAAGATGGCCTTAACAAATACAATTAAAGAAAAAATTTCAATTGAAGTTATTAAAACATTAGTTACGCGTTTTGATAATTTTCCTGAAGATGCATCAAACAATAGAAACGCTCCTTTCCATGAAGCATTCTTGAATGCATTCTCAGACAAACTAAATAGTAAAGTTTCTGATACTCCATTTTTTATAAGTTTAAGTAGTTGGCTTCAAGGCTTAAACACTACTCTTGGCCAAACATTTTTTGAAAATATTGCACATCACTTAAGTCACGGAGAAAAAAGAGAATATACTTCTAAAAAGCGTGGGAATCTACAAATTACTAAAAGACAAAAAGATAATGTAACAGATATAATCACAGACTTAAGTACTAGTAATGTGTTGCCAAATTTGACAAATGAAGATACAATGATTTTTCAAAATTACAACCCACCCCTGGTTAATGCAATTGATTTTTCGGCTGATGTATTTATTGAGGATGCCAACACAGTTACTGCAATTGAACTTAAATCTGTTAAACCTAATTCCGGCGAAATGCGCGGCGAAAAGCAAAAGATTTTAGAGGGTAAATCAGCCTTGTTTAGAAAATTTCCTGGAAAGCAAATACATTTTTATATTGGATTTCCATTCGATCCAACAGTAAATCCTAACACAGAATCAATAACTAGTTACAATAAGTCGAGATTTCTAGATTCAATAATTAACATGGCAAAATATTTTGCATCAGATGAAACTTTGATAGCAAATGAATTGTGGGATTTACTTTCAGGTCAACAAAATACAATGGAAGATATTTTAGCAATAATTAATTCAATATCTACAACATCTTTTCTTCAAAAATTTGAACTTCTTGTTGATAATTCCAAAAGAAACACGGTGGATTATAGGACCCAATTAGAAGAATGGAGTTTGTTTTCGGAAATAGAACTTATCGATAATAATAGCGTATTATTAAGAAATATTGAAAATGATAGAGCTTTAACAAGAATTTATAATAAAAGGGCTTTTGATAATAGAGGAAATTACAATACTGATAGATATAATTCCTTAAAGAAAATACTATAATGTTAATGCTAGGTATATTTATACATTGCAAAGCAGTACAAAAACTAGTAATACTTTCCAGATTTTATCTAAAAAACTCTGTGGTACAGGTTTTGAATTGATGGAACGACCAGTTTTCTAGACTAATGGAGATGTTATATAAGTCGTTGCTCTTGGTTTTATGAAATTTAATAACAGTTGGAAAAGTGATAATAAAAATTAAGTGGGCATAAAAATTTTGAACAACTAATTATTTGTTAAATAACAAATAATTTTTTTAAGTAAAAAACTTACCAACACAAAACCCCGAATATCTTCGAGGTTTTGAATTTTCTTTAATTTTTATTTATAAAGCTTTCTTGAATTTCTCTGATTAACTTTATTCTCTCTTTGCTTCCCGGATGAGTTGATAACATTGAACTTTCTCCGGAGGATTCGTTATGTTCAGTCAGCTTGGATAAAATATTTTTAAAAGAAGCAGCGCTTCCTTTTGTTTTAAGCAGATAGTTAGCTGCAAATGTATCTGCTTCCCGTTCAAAATCTCTTGAGTAGCCGGTTTCAATGATAAGCAGAGGTATTGTTGCCGAAGAAGAAGTAATTGATGAATAATCTCCCATAATTGTTGAAAACATAACAAATACACCTGCATTCTGAATTAAGTTTCTAATGCCATGGCGTTTTTCCACGTGTGCAATTTCGTGTGCAAAAACTCCTTCCAGATCCTCAAGATCATCTGCCAGATTGATTAAATCATCTGTAATTACAATACTGCCGCCGGGAAGAGCAAAAGCATTCGGACCCAGTTTATCACTACTTTTTATATGAAGAGAATATTGATTTGAAACTTCTGCGTTTTCAACAGTTTTTTCAAAAATTTCCTCAACCTTTTTCTTTTTCGATATTTTTAATTCACTCTCTTCAAAATAAATATATTCCAGAGCGCTTAAAGATTGTTCATCTACTGTCTTTAATAACTCCATTGGAATTTGTGAAGCAGATTTTTCCGCAATAAGGGGAAGACCCCAAAAGTAGCCGCTGAATAAAGTTGCAGCAAAAATTATTAATCCGAGATATGCGATAAAAAGATTGTTTTCCAAAAAAGTAATAATCCAGTTTGGTTTATTTAATCTTTTCTGAAGTGCGTAAAATTCTTCTGGAACCGAAGTTCCGCTTTCAAATACTTCGCCTGATTTAAATTCAAAAATGAGATTATTTTTTCCTATCAATTTATTTACAACAACATCTCCGGTCGGGTATCTTAATAATTCATTGCCATTTAGAGAACAAACATAAAAATTGTATTCATCAAACTTTAAAACTGAGCTGGCAGCTTTTGAAATTTTTCCGTTAAAATAAATTCCTTGAAGTTCCATTACAATCCTATATTTAGTTCAAAGTAATCAGTTGTAACATTGCCTAAAGCATTGTTTTCTTCATTTTCATAAGCTTTAATGTTATTCAGATCCAAGTTTGTGTAAAGCGAAATGTTGGTCAGTATATATCGCATTCTTCTGATTTTTGCCCAAGGGATAAGTAATCCGAAAGAAAATACAATTGCAAATAAATTGATAATCTGAATTTTGAATAATTCTCCAAATCTCAACGTGGAATTTAACTGAAGGTTGTTGAAGTTTGTGGAACCAAAGGAATAATTGGTTAAACGACTATATAAATATTGTCTGTAAATAGTCATCCCCAACTGATAAATAAAAAGAATTCCAATATAAAAGATTGTAAAACCAACTCCTGATCGGGAGGTTACTATTTCGGAATTTCCATACATGAGTAAAGTGATTGTTAAAATGCAAGTCACTCCGTAAGCAAATAAGATCAATCCGATAATTATATAATGTTTATAGAAGGTTCCGGCTGAACCGTTAAATCGACTTCTTAAAGTTCCAAATCCGAAATTGTTTAATGAAAACTTTTTTGCTGAATAATCCCAAAACGGAAAAAGTAATCCCAGAGTAAATACAATTCCCAAGGGTATTAACAAATAAGTAATATAACTGTCGCCCGAAGTACCATGAAAACTGAAACGAATATTTTTGTAGCTTGAGTTGTAGGCAAAAAATCTGTACGATTTATAAATCAAATATGGCAAAATTATACCACCTGCAAACAAAATTACATATGATACAATCGGATTAAAAAAGTTGGTTAGATAATAACCTGAAATCAGAAATCCTAAAATTAAGTATCCGATAAAAATTCCCTTTGGGTTAGCTTTATAATCAAAATGATGATTATTCAGCCAGGTGTTTGAATAGAAATATTTTCTGGTTCGCACTTTTGCCCAGGCTGCAAAAATTCCAAAAGTAAAAATTGTCAGAACCAGATTAACTATCCATATCTGGAAATATTCTTTGGCATTTCCGGTAAATTTGATAAAATACTGCTTGCTGTCTTGAATATATGCGGCTCTTCCCATATTATATTGGGGATTTGAGTACATTTGACTAATCTTACTTGGTTCACCCCTTAATTTTGCTCCGCAGTGAGAACATACCTTATCTTCCGGATTTATTGCATTGTTGCAGAAAATACAGGTAAGTCTGTTTTGAATTTTGGGTCTTTCCGAAATAGTTTTGCTGACATTTGCACCGCAGTTTGAACAAAAGTTAGATTCTTTTTTAACTTCAAAACCGCAGCTGCTGCAAGTATATTTTTCTGAATTGCCAATCAGATGTAACTGTTTTGAAGAAACCTGGTTATTTGGATCAAAAATGTTCAGATGCCCGCATATTGTACATTTAAATCGCCCTGTGGCCCGCTCATTTTTTTCCAGCAAAAAATTGGAATTGCATTTTTTGCAATCCATAGATTCTGGTAGCATATAGTTTTCTCCCACGTATAAATATTTCACCCCGGATTACTCTTAATCAGAATAAATAAAATCTGGTTATACCGAAGATTTGAATGATAATTTGCTTCAATAAATTAATATTTTATATAGAAAATTACAAGTTGAGAATAGATGAATGAATTAGCAGATAAACCGTAATTTGAATCAGAAAAAGTGTTAAATTCTTTTGCAATTATTCCGAGTTTATATTACAAAAATTGATTTTTTTGTTAAATTAGTACACCATCATTGTATTTATTACAAAAAGGTAGTTATGTCAATCAAACTAAAAACACTGGTAATAATCGGGGTGACTTCACTAACGCTTATTGCGGTATTGCAGATTTTTTCAAAAATAACTTTTGAAAATCAATTAAGTGGTTATGAAGATTACAGTTTGGTGCAGACTCTCACAAGGTCTCAGGGAATTTTGCTAAACGAGATCGAAACTTTTGGTAATATTGCTTCCGACTGGGCATTAAGAACCGATACCTATAATTTTATAAAGACCGGAAATCAGCAATATATTGAATCAAATCTGCGTAATGAAAATTTACTGGGGCAACGAATCAATCTCGCTATTTTTGTAAACTCAAATAAAAAGACAATCTGGAATAAGATATTTAACTTTGATCATAATAAAGATTTTGAAGATCAGGAATTGATTGATCTGCTTGTAAACACTGACTTTCTGACCGATCCGATAAAAAACAGAGGAAGTGCCAGCGGAATAATAAATGTTAAGGGACGAGCAATGATGCTGGTTTCCAGATCAGTAAAAAATCCCGCTGATAAAAATGATATTGTCGGCAGTTTGATTTTGGGGCGTTATCTCACCGACGAGGAGATTTCGCGAATAAAAAATCTGCTGAAACTTAAAGTAACTTTCCATAATTACAACGAAGAACAAATTCTTGCCGAATTAAATTATCAGCACTTTAACGGAAAAAATATTTTAACCCGGCCGATAGATGAATCAACAATTGCAGGTTATGTTGTTTTTCGTGATATCTACGGCGCGCCCGCGTTTCTTCTGCGTGTTGAAACCGAACGGGGAATTTTTGAGCGAGGAAAAGTTTTTATCAACTACTTTATGTTTGCTCTGACAGTTGTGGTTATCTTAATCACATTATTGTTAATAAGTCTGATGATAAAATTTGTGAGCGGACGAATTCAATCATTAAGCTCGTCGGTTCTTAAAATAGGTGAAGCAAAAGATGTTTCACTTCGCGTTGAAGAACAGGGACGAGATGAAATTCAATATCTTGCTTCTGAAATAAATAAAATGCTTTACCAGCTTGAAATAAGTCTGGAAAAAAGGAAACAATATGAACGGGATCTTTTAACTGCAAAAGAAAAAGCAGAAAAATCTGATAAACTGAAATCAGAATTTCTTGCTCAAATGTCGCACGAAATCAGGACTCCCCTTAATGCGATTTTGAGTCATATAAGTCTGCTGCAAATTGAATTTGACGAATCAGTTCCAAAGGAGCTTGAAACAAGTATCGGATTGATAAACAGAGGCGGACAGCGACTAATCCGCACTATGGATCTTATAATGAATGTTTCAATGATTCGTTCGGGAGCTTATGAAGCTAAAAAAGAAGATATTCTCCTTTTTAACGAAGTTGTAATGCCTGTCTGCCAGGAATATAAACACCTTGCCGAAGAAAAAAATATTTCATTTGTGTGTGATAAAAAAATTGCTGATGATAAAAAGATTCACGCCGACAGCTACGCACTTAACCAAATACTTTCCAATTTGCTTGATAACGCTGTAAATTATACAGAAAAGGGAAGTATAATCTGTGAAACAGGTGAAGATGAAAATAAACGTCTGTACATTGAAATTTCCGATACCGGAATTGGAATGAGTAAAGAATATCAAGAGAAAATGTTTATTCCTTTTACTCAGGAAGATGAAGGCTACACAAGAAAATATGAAGGCAACGGACTCGGATTAGCGCTTGTGAAAAAGTATTGCGAAATCAACGATATCGAAATAAAAGTTACAAGTCAGAAGAATCTCGGTACAAAGTTTACTCTGATTTTTAATTCCTAATGAAATAACAATTCTTATCCCTTTAAATTACCTCAATTCTTTATTACATTAATCCGTCTTGTACATTTCAATTAATCATTTTACACAGGGGAGAAAATGAAGAAAATTGTACTATCCATAGTTGTTTTACTTTCGGTTGTTTTTGGGCAGGACAGAATAACCGGAAGAACCTTTGCAACAAGATCCGAAGTAATTGCTCAAAACGGAATGGCCTGTACCAGTCAGCCGCTCGCAACTCAGGTTGCTCTCGATATTCTCAAACAAGGCGGAAATGCTGTTGATGCTGCAATTGCAGCCAATGCAGTTCTTGGTCTGGTAGAACCAACCGGAAACGGAATTGGCGGCGATCTTTTTGCGATTGTCTGGGATGCAAAAACAGAAAAACTATATGGCTTAAACGCCAGCGGAAGATCGCCCGAATCACTTACAATTGAATATTTTAAGAAAAAGAATTTGAAAAAAATTCCGGCTTACGGTCCTTTACCTGTTTCAGTTCCGGGATGTGTTGACGGCTGGTTCGAACTTCATAAAAAGTTTGGAACACTCTCAATGAAAAAGATTTTGAAACCCGCCATAAATTACGCTGAAAAAGGATTTCCCGTGACAGAATTGATTGCATATTATATGAACAGAAGTGCAAAAATTTTGGGAAAATATCCCGGATTCAAAGAAACTTATATGCCTGAAGGAAAAATGCCGAAAAAAGGTGAGGTTTTCAAAAATCCGTTTCTTGCAAATACATTGTCGCTAATTGCAGAAAACGGAAGAGATGAATTTTACAAAGGCAAAATTGCCAGAGCAATTGATAAATATATGAAAGAAAATGGCGGATTTTTATCTTATGCAGATCTTGCAAATCATAAATCAGAATGGGTTACACCTGTTTCAACAAACTACCGAGGTTATGATGTTTGGGAACTTCCTCCAAACGGACAAGGAATTGCAGCTCTGCAAATTCTGAATATTCTTGAAGCTTATGACATCAGCTCAATGGGTTTTGGTTCGCTGGAATATGTTCATCATTTTCTTGAAGCAAAAAAACTTGCGTTTGAAGACAGAGCAAAATTTTATGCAGATCCTGCATTTAATAAAATTCCCGTTAAAAAACTGATTTCAAAAAAATATGCAGATGAAAGAAGAAAACTTATAAACAGTAAAAAAGCAGCAAGAAGATATGATGCCGGAGAATTAAATGACGGTGACACAATTTATCTGACCGTTGCAGATAAAGATGGAAATATGGTTTCCCTTATCCAGAGCAACTATCGCGGAATGGGTTCTGGTATGACTCCTACCGGATTAGGATTTGTTCTTCAAAACAGAGGAGAACTTTTTAATTTGGAAGAAAATCATTTTAATTCTTACGAACCAAAGAAAAGACCGTTTCATACAATTATTCCCGCATTTATAACAAAAGATGGAAAACCTTTTATCAGTTTTGGGTTAATGGGCGGCGGAATGCAGCCGCAGGGACACGCACAGATTGTTGTAAATCTTATCGATTTTGGAATGAATCTTCAGGAAGCAGGAGATGCACCTAGAATTTTACACACCGGTTCCTCACAACCCACAGGTTCAAAAATGAAAAATGGCGGAACCGTTCATCTGGAAACCGGATTTTCTTATGAAGTTATAAGAGAATTAATGAAACGGGGACATAAAATTCAATTTAACAACGGCGGATACGGCGGTTATCAGGCAATTATGTTTGATGCCAAAAATAAAGTTTACTACGGTGCATCCGAATCACGAAAAGATGGCCAGGCAGCAGGATATTAATAAATATTAACGGAAAATACGAATGACTGATTTACTAAAACGAGAAGGAAATTTAAGAAAAGAAGTTGACAAAATTTTGTATGAACGCGGATTATATGATTTGCTGGATGAATATGGAGAAGTTCTTTTAACAGGGAGCTACATACTGAAAACAATGTATAAATACGATCTGGATATAAGTCTTTATAACCCGGAACTGACAGTAAAACAGTTTTATGAATTAGGAGGCAGACTAGCAGAAATGCTTGAGCCGCACGGCGGATTTTTCAGAAATACCAGAGTAAAATTTGTGGAAAATCGTCCTCTTGAAGCACTTTACTGGGGAATGCAGTTTGGCGACTGGAAACTCGATTTATGGGTAATTACAAAAGAACATTTTAACGGAGCTGTTGAATATTGTGATAATATCATAAAACAGATGACAGATGAAAAAAGAAAACTTATTCTGGAAATAAAGAATAAAGCTTCATCTAATTATAACAGAAAATATTCCAGCAAAGAACTTTATGCAGCAATTTTTAAAGAAGATGTAAAATCGATTGAAGAATTTAACGCATTTCTGCAAAAGAAAGTGGGATGCGATATTTAATTCAATTTGTGTAATTTGGAAATAAATGCGTTTAATATATAGTTAAACACAAAACAGAAAAGGACTAAAAATGCAGAAGAAAACTCTTATTATAAAATTATGGTTACTCCTTTTTGTAACTGCGTCACTCGTTTTTGCTCAAAATCGTGAAGGTTTTAAAGAAGGCAATTTAACTGACGGACCTTATGTTTTTTACAAAGGCGATAAAATTATAGTTAAAAACTGTGTGCCTGACGGTGATAAAATTAAAGTAACTGAAACAGTTTTAACAAAAGATGAAAAAGATAATATAACTCTGAATTGCAAAAAAGCAGGATACAAACCGGCTGAGTTTTCTTTTAAGTTAAAATCAAAACTTGAAACTCCAAAATCTGAATATGAAGCATCTGATAAGATTTTTGCCATTTCCGATATCGAAGGAAATTTTGCATCATTTACTCAAATGCTTAAACACGCCGGAGTTATTGATGAAAAACTTAACTGGAGTTTTGGAAATGGTCATCTGGTTGTAATAGGCGATATTTTTGATCGTGGAATTCACGTAACAGAATGTTTGTGGCTTCTTTATTCATTGGAAGAGCAGGCAAAAAAATCAAGCGGATTTGTTCACACAATGTTCGGAAATCACGATATGATGAACCTCCGCGGCGATTTAAGATATATTGAAGATAAATATAATGTTGTTCCCGAAGCAATGGGAATTACCTACAGAGAGCTTTTTGGTGTTGATACTGAGCTTGGCAGATGGCTTCGCACAAAAAATTCAATTGTGAAAATTGGTGAAAAAATATTTGTTCACGGCGGACTCTCACCAAAGTTGGCTGAAACAGGCTTGAATATTGATGAAATCAACGATAAAATGAGAGACTTAATGTATATCAGTCACAGAAGAGAATCTGATAAAACATTAAAACTTCTGGCCGGAAGTTTCGGACCAATGTGGTACCGCGGATATTTTATGGCTTCCAAAAAGAGATACAAAAAAGCAACTGACGAAGAAGTAAACAAAGTTCTTGCTCATTTTAAAGGAAAGCAGGTTTATGTGGGACACACAATTTTCGACAAGCCGGAAGCCCACTACAACAGAAAAATAATTGCTGTTGATGTTAAACATACTGCCGATCATGTAATTGCAGATCCTGAAAATATCAGCTGGGGAGTTTTGATTGAAAAAGATAAACTTACCAGAATTGATTTGTTTAACAACAGAGAAAAATTTTAATAAACAGGAGAAAGTCTCTTGGAACTTAAACAGAAATGGTTTGACAGAAAATTTTCATTTGATATTGAAGTGAAAACTTTTCCGCTAATTGTAGAACGATTGCGGGGAACACCTGCAAGAATTGATGATCGACTCAGAAGATTAAATCCGGAGTTTCTTACAAAACGTATTTCCGATGAATGGACTATTCAGGAAAATATCGGACACCTGTTTGATGTGGAAAATATCTGGAAAGTGCGTCTGGAAGATATTCTCGAAGGAAAAGAATTTCTCACAGAAGTTGATCTGACAAATAAAATTACCGACGATGCAGATCATAATGAAAAAGACGTTAGTGAGCTTCTTATTCCGTTTCAGATCAGAAGAAATCGTCTGGTTGAAAAACTTGAATTAGTCTCAGATGGACAGATTGAAATGTCTGCACTTCATCCCAGATTAAAAACTCCAATCCGAATTATCGATCTGGCATTTTTTGTGGCAGAACACGACGATCATCATCTTGCTCTTGTTACCCGACTCTTAAAACGTTTCAAATAAAAAATCAAAAAACGGCACTTAAACTGGTGCCGTTTTCAATATGAGAATTTCCCGGAAATGTTTATTTTTGCATCTGATTTTAATTTTGGATAATTTATCAGATGGCTAGAAGCAAAAGTAAAAAACTGGAAGAAGTAAAAAATCTGTTTAATGTATTTACAGATGAAACGGAAAATCTCGAAAAAGAGATAAGAGAATATTTTGGAAATGATAACCCGATCATTCTCGAAATAGGGTGCGGTGAAGGAGATTATTCAATTAATCTTGCTAAAAAAAATCCTGACATAAACTATGTGGGTCTGGATCTTAAAGGCGCTCGCATTTTTACTGCTTCCAGATATTCTAAAGAAAATGAGCTGAAAAATGTATGCTTTCTTATGATGGATGCTTTTTACCTGACTGAAAAATTTCAGGAATTAAAATTTCAGGAACTGTGGGTTCCTTTTTCCGATCCTTTCCCGAAAAAGAAAACAATAAACCGCAGATTAATTGCGCCTCCATATCTTGAAATATATAAGAAAATTTTAGTTTCTGACGGAATTGTTAATTTTAAGACAGATGATGACGGTCTGTATGAATATGGATGTGAAGTTCTTTCCGAAAGAGATGATGTGATTGTTTATCAGAATATAGCAGATATTTACAACACCGAGTTCGAAGGTTTTGACAAAGAGATTAAAACAAAGTATGAAAAACAGCACATTGCAGACGGGAAAACAATAAAATATATAAAATTTGGTTTTACAAAAGAGAACTGACAAACCAACTGGTTTGCCAGTTTAAACTTTTAACAGCAGCCGGAAGATTCAGCGGTTTCCTCCTTCCCGTCTGTAAAGGGACTCCCGTCGCCACAATCGGAAAAAATACCGTAATGTGTATCCCAGTTTCCAATAAACTCAAAATGATCTTTAAAACGGGTTTCGTTTAACATTCTGTATGTGTTTCCGCACACAAGAAATACTTTTCCTTTTTCAATCAGGTGATGCCCGTCCAACTCAAACTCAAATTCGTGACCCGGAATTGTTCCTTTATAAATTACTGCCTGACCATAATCTTCGCAAGCTGATTCGAGTCCGGCAATTTTGAATAATCTGTAAGTGGCGGAGTAAAATTTATAATTCCCGACTTTCTTTTCAATTGCAGGGTTATTTATTGTAAGGTGGTTATGAGTAACAAGTCGCGGATCTTCAAAACCTGCTTTTTTTGCAACTCTCAGGAAGTCGTTCCAGTAAAGAGCGCCGCTTAAACATTCTCCATATAAAACAGGATCTTTAATTAATTCTTCAGGAATTCTTCTTTCTGAATAAACATCTGAAAAATACATTTCTCCGCCCGGCTTCAAGAGTTTAAATGCAGCATTAAAAACAGCCGGTTTATCAGGCGAAAGATTAATTACGCAGTTTGAGATAATAATATCAAAATAATTTTCTTCAAATCCGAGTTCATCAAGTTTTTCAATGTATCCTTTTACAAAACGAACATTGCTCTTTTTATATCCAAATTTTTCTTTGTGATACTCGATATGTTTATTTGCAATTTCAAGTTGTTCATCTGTCATATCAACGCCCACAACTTCGCCATTTTCACCAACAAGCTGGGCAAGTGCATAAACATCTCTTCCTGAACCGCTTCCCAGATCCAGAATTTTCTTTCCTTCAAGAAGCTCAGGTGCTACAAGTCCGCAGCCATAATATTTTTCCATTACCTCGGGATGAATTTTTGCAAGAACCGGTTTCAGATAATCTGGAACAGAATCGGAAGTACAGCAGGCGTTTGTTTGTAAGTCGCTGTTTTTGTTAAGTACTTTTCCGTAATAATCTTGTACTTCTATATGTATGTTTTTATCCATTTTTTCTCCTTTTAAACTGGTGCCAAAATTTATTTGATTTTTCAGTGAAATCAAAACAAATATTTGAAATGTGGTATTAAAAGCAAAAATAGTAGTTTGTAATGATTGTAAGATTGGCTAACTTTGTGAAGAAATTTTGTTCTTTGTTTATTTTAGGTAACGGGAATACGGTGAAAATCCGTGACTGTACCCGCAACTGTAATCGTGAAAATGCAAAATCAATATGCCACTGTTAAATAAAGAAAAATCCTGAGCAGGTCAGGATTAGAAATTTTATACAATGGGAAGGCGATTTTGTTTAGCGAGAGTCAGGAGACCGGCCTATAGCAAACAGTTTGTGTGTTTCGGGAAGTGAGCAGACAAACTATTCAATTTCGTGGATAAGTAATCCATCCCTCATTTTAGGGAAAAACCAGGTAGATTTTGGAGGCATTACTTCACCCGATTCTGCTATTTCCATAACTGTTTCCAGTGTAACCGGTTCAACTGTAATTGCTGCAAAAGCATTGCCGGAATTAACCTTTTCTTCCAGAATTTTTGTTCCTTTATTATTTCTGATATAATCAAGTTGATCAGAAGTTCTCGGGTTTTCAATTCCAAGTATTGATTTAAAGATCAGTTCCTGAACTATATATGTATCCAGATGTTCAACTGCTTTGTTACCGAATAATTCATTCGGTTTGTGTGGATGTTAACATGAATCCATATATATTTTTATTCCCCGGATATTTGGTTCTACAAGAATCTCTACATTAAAATTCTCTGATAATCCGTTTATAAAATCGATTGGTTTTATTCCGTTTCCGGATAAAATTAATCTGTTGCAGGAACCAAGATCGAGCTGGTTTTCAGGGAATGCAACACCAAGAAAATAATTACCGGGATGATCTTTTGGCAGATCCAGTTTTTTTCTCACGTTTGCAGCCGAAGCACTTCTGTGATGACCATCGGCAATATATAAATGTTTTAACTTTGAAAATTCATCAATCAAAGTTTCGTTTAAATTTTCAGGTACTTCCCAGACAATATGTTTTACATCTTCTTCATCTGTAAAATTAAAAAGTGGTTTACCGGTTTTAATCTCTTCAACGGTTGAATCAATTAAAGCACGCTTTGGATAAGTTAAATATGCAGGTCCGGTTTGAGCTTTGGTTCTTATAATATGATTTGTGCGGTCTTCTTCTTTTTCCATACGAGTATGCTAATGTTTTAAG
>JBGRQB010000098.1:0-15476 GCA_041725875.1 Rhodothermaceae bacterium | reverse complement strand
GAAGTGTATCGCTGCTGAATTTTGTTATTTCCAATTGCATTGTAAAATGAGTTTTTATTCCCGATTACAATCATAAGTTTACTTGCACGTGTAATTGCCGTATAAATCAAATTTCTCTGATGCATAATTTGATGTTCCGGAATTATCGGTAAAATTATACAAGGGTATTCACTGCCCTGGCTTTTATGAACTGTTGTAGCATACGCCAGGGTAATTTCGTCCAGCTCTCCCTGATCATATTCAACATCTTTTCCGCTAAAGCTTATTGATAATTTTTGCGATTCCTTGCTGTATCTGCTTACAAAACCGATATCGCCGTTAAAAACTTCCTTGTCATAATTATTTTTTAACTGCATCAGTTTATCAAAATATTTGTAATGTTTGTTTCCCTGAGTTAAAACAACTTCCTCGTGATTTAATCTCTCTTGTAAAACTTCATTAATATTATTAACTCCCGCCATTCCTTTGTACATTGGAGATAAAATTTGAATATCATTAAAAGGATCAAGTTTATATTTATCTGGAAGTCGTTCTGAAATTAAATCATAAATTAAGTCAGGAATTTTTGAACTGTCGTTTTCTTCAATAAAGAAAAAATCTGAATCTCTTTTTATTGCCAATCCCGGATATTCTCCGCGATTTATTTCGTGAGCAACAGTAACAATGCGGCTCTCTTCTGCTTGTCTGAATATTTTAGATAACTCAACAACGGCAATAGATTTGGATTCTATCAGATCGTGTAAAATATTTCCGGGTCCTATTGAAGGAAGCTGGTTTGAATCGCCCACAAGAATTAATGTTGTATCTTCTTTTATCGGACGAAGAAGGTTTTGCATCAGAAGAGTATCGAGCATAGATGTTTCGTCAACAATTAGAACATCTGTCTCAAGCGGATTTGATTCATCAATGTAAAACATCTGGTCAGACGGATTATATTCCAGTAACCTATGAATTGTTTTTGCCTCAATTCCCGTTACTTCGGTCATTCGCTTGGCTGCGCGTCCTGTAGGAGCAGCAAGCATAATTTTTTTATCCAGCTGATTATAAAGATCTATTATGCCTTTGAGAGTAGTGGTTTTACCTGTTCCCGGTCCGCCGGTTAAAATTAGTAATCTCTGCTTCAGACTCATTTCAATTGCTTCAAGTTGCTCTTCCGAAAAATCATCTTTTATCTTTTTTAATTTTTTAATGCCTTTGTTGTAAAGATCATTTTCGGTTGTGGCGAGCAAAGAAATTTTCTCTTCTATATATTTTTCGGCATAGTACAATGTATCGAGATAAATATTTTCATCTTCACGGATAATCCGTCCTTTGTCAATCATCAAATCAAGAATGAAGTAATTATTTCTCAGATCTATTTCCAGATCATACAAACATTTTTGAATTAGTATTTCTTCAGGCAGAAATACATTTCCCTGATTGGCAGAGTTTTCAAGCAGAAATTCAATTGCAGCACTTACCCGCAGAGGATCATTTAAATCGAATCCGAGTTCAATTCCTATTTTATCTACTGACTTAAATCCAATTCCCCAAATATCTTTTGCAAGCTGATAAGGATTTTCTTTAAACATCTGGACAGTCTGATTGCCGTAAACTTTATGAATCTTAATTGCTTTGTTTTGCGAAATACCGTAATTCTGAAGGAAAATCATTATATCAACAACACCCTTTTGATTTTCCCAGGAATCAATAATTTTTTTATACTTTTTCTCACCGATCCCTTCAACTTCTTTTAGTCGTTCAGGAGATTCGTTAAAAATATCAAAAGTTTGTGTCCCGAATTTTTTTACAATCCTAGTTGCAAGAGATTTTCCCACTCCGGGAATAAACCCTGAAGAAAGATATTTAATTATGCTGGGAGTTGTTTGCGGGTATAAAACTTTAAAATCTTCTACCTTAAACTGTTCACCATATTTTTCGTGATATATCCAGGTTCCGGTAAGTTCAAGCGTTTCTTCCTCTTTAATTGAAGGAAGAGTCCCTACAACAGTGGTTCCGTCTTCAAGCAAAACAACACTGTATCCGTTGTTTTCGTTGTGGAAAATATATTTTTCAATAACTCCGGTAATTGTTTCCATCTTAAAAATATAGTAAGTTTAATTAGTGCTTTAGGTTAAAAAAGAAAATTATTATAATTAAATTTAAGTTATAAATTACGAAAATAATACTTGTAAATCAGCGAAGTGGAAATGAGCGAAAACAAAGATCTGGAAATTAAAGAATTAAAGCAGGAAATCAAGCTTTTAAGAAGGCGACTTAAAAAAATTGATGACCTTGAAGCCGAGAGAAATTTATTTGAAAAATCTCTCCGATTCAGAAACAGATTACAGCGATTAATTACAGCACTTTCCACAAAGTTTATTTCAATCCAGCCCGATGAAATTGATTACTGGATTAAGCGGGCATTAAAGATAATTTGTAACTTTGCCGAAGCAGACAGGGCAAGCGTTTTGCAGCTTTACAATTCCAATAACAATATGGATCAGACACACGAATGGTGCACAAAAGGAATTGACTCTGCCGCTGATAAAACAGAAGGAATAGATTTAACGCAACTGAAATATTTCAGAAGTGAAATTGTAAAAAGAAACGACATCGTATTATTCAGCAAATATCAACTTCCTGAAGGTTATACTGCCGATGAAGAATTTCTTGACACACTCGGAATTAAATCATTCCTGATGGTTCCGCTTGTTATTCGCGATATGCTTATCGGGTATATTTCGGTATCATCTGTGAACAGGGAAACTATCTGGACAAAAGAAATTTTGCTTCTTCTTAAAATTGTTGGTGAGATAATTGTCGGGGCTCTTGTCAGAAAAAGAGCAGAAGATAAACTTCGTCAATACCACATGATTGTTACAAACAGTAATGAGCATATGGCTATTATCGATTCCGATTATGTTTTTCAATCATTGAACGATGCTTATTTAAAAGCTTTCTGGGGAATTGAAAATAACTTTCTCGGCTACCCGGTTGATAAAATTTACGGTGACGATTTTTTCCTGGATGTTCTCAAACCAAATATTGACAAATGTTTGAAAGGGGAAGAAGTACGCTTTCAGACCTGGATTGAATATCCGGCACTTGGCAAGATTTATATGGCTGTTGTTTACGATCCTGTTATTACAGAAGATGGAAGCGTTGTTGGTGTTGTTGAAACTGCCAGAGATATCAGCAAACAAAAAGCTGCTGAAGATGAATTGGTTTTTGCAAAGGAAAAAGCAGAAAGAGCTGATCAACTTAAAACGGAATTTCTTGCGCAGATTTCTCATGAAATCAGAACTCCGATTAATTCAATGTTGAGTTTTTCAAGTATGCTCCAAGAAGAAACTCAAAACGTATTGGATGAAGAACTGCAAAATAGTTTTAATATAATTGGTAAAGCAGGCAAAAGAATTATCAGAACAACTGATCTTATTCTGGAAATGTCTGAACTTCAGGCCGGAACTTATGAACCTGATTTCAAAGAGGAAGATATCTATTCAGAAGTGATTGAGGATGTTTTTTGTGATTTTCTCACGGCATCTGCTGAAAAGGGAATTGAACTTAACATTGAAAAATCAACTGAAGAATGTGTAGTGAAATATGATAAACACTCAATGAAGCAAGTCTTTAACAACATTGTAAATAACGCTGTTACCTTTACCAATGAAGGAAGCATTAACATTAAAGTAAAAAGAGAAAATGGTTCCGGGTTGACTGTAGAAATTGCTGATACGGGAATTGGAATTGCCCGGGAAAATCAGGAAAAAATATTTGAACCATTTACTCAGGAAGATGAAGGTTTTACAAGAGAATATGAAGGCACCGGTTTAGGACTTCCTCTTGCCAGAAAATATTGTGAAATTAATAATGCCGAGCTTACTCTCACATCTGAAAAAAATATTGGTACAAAAGTATTTGTGAAATTTAGATAAGAGTTATATCGTTTAGAAAACCAAATCCTTTTCTGACTTTTTCCAAATAGTCAAAATCAAGTTCTGCCTGAATTATCTCTTCATTATTTTCTGAAAATGCAATTACTTCTCCCATCGGATTATACACAATACTGCTGCCGTTATATTGATGATAAGCATCTTCACCAACACGATTAACTCCTGCAACATAACATTGATTTTCAATTGCTCTTGCTTTTAACAAAGCTTTCCAATGTTCAATTCTTTTTACAGGCCAGCTTGCAATGTCTACAATAAAATCTGTGCCTTGTTTTGCATAGTAACGATATAGTTCCGGAAATCTCAAATCATAACAAATTGATAAACCTGTTCTGGTTTCGCCAATTTTGGTGATGATTTTTTCACTTCCCGGTGTATAATTTTTTTCTTCTTCGGCAAGTGAGAAAAGATGAATCTTTCTGTACCTTGCGGTGATAAGTCCTTTATTATCAAAATGAACAAGTGAGTTGTAAACCTTGTCTCCGTCACGCTCAATTATTCCGGCCAAAATATGTTTGCGTAGTTTTGCAGCTAGATCCATAAAATAGCGAGTCCCGATTCCGTCAATTTCTTCGGCAAACTTTTCACTCTGCATTGTAAATCCGGTTAAAGTCATTTCAGGAAAAATTAACAGATCTTCGGTTCTTTTATCTTTTTGCAAAAGTAAATTTAATTTTTCTATATTTTTTTCAGGATCTTCCCAAATTTGTGAATATTGTACTAATCCGACTTTCATTCTGTTTTTCCTGAATTAAATTTTGAATAACTTTCTTTCTCTATTTCATCAATTCTGACTGTAAGATTGCAATCCAGCTTGTTTAATGAATCTGAAAATTGATCTTTTAAAAACTCCAGAACATTTTCTGATAACCTCTTTTTAACTTCAGTTGTGCGACCCGCTAAAATTAAAATTGTAACAGCCACAAAGCATTTGTTGTGATTGCCATTCCCGATAAAATAATCTTCAAATTTTATTGCACGACTCTTAATATCATTAATCTTAAAAAGATTATCACTTGTTAAAACAGTGTGTAGTTTTTGGAAAAAATCATTAAAATTAATTTCTTCAATCAGATTGGTAGAATATTCAATTTTACAATGCGGCATTGGTTTTTCTCAGATTTTGAAATATCTAAATTTAAGAAAAGAGGAGAAAAAAGGAAGTCTACTTTTTATTTTTTCTTACTTTTAATATACCAATTATGTTCAGGATAATGGAAAGAGATACAGATACAATTCCGCCGGTTACAAAAAACTCTTTATAGTTTCGCTTTACTTCCGTATGGATGTAGGGGACAGCAAGTAATCCGGCAAAGGTTAAAAAAATCCCCAGCGAAAGAAGTACTTGCGCAAATTTGAAACAAATTAATTCTGTTTTAATTTTTCTTGGCAGTTTCATTTCCCTTTAGGTCAAATATTACTGATAATTGCAAAAAGACCCGAAAAAATAGCTATTTTCTTCTGGTTTGTCAAATTAAGAAGGTAACAAAAGTTGAAGTTCTTAATAATTATTTTATTATTAAAGGCAGAATTATTTTCTGCGACAATAATTTCGGTAATATACAGATTACATTTTGTGTGGTATGGATAGTCAGGAAAAAAATAATCAATTTATAATTTTAGTTGTTGAGGATGACAGACCGCTTAACAAACTGATAAGAAAAAATTTACGTCGAAGCGGTTACAACACAGAAGCTGCATACAGCGGTGAAGAAGCCGTTGAAAAAATTATGGAGCGACAAAGTTTCGTTGTTATCCTTGATTATAATCTTCCTGATTGTAAAGCAAAAGATGTTATTCTTGAACTAACGCAAAAAAATATTTTCCTTCCTTACATTGTAATTACCGGCAGCGGCGATATTAAAAACTCTGTTGAAATGATGAAGCTGGGAGCCAGAGATTATTTAATAAAAGATCTCAATTTTTTAACTCTGCTTCCCGCTGTTGTAAAAAAAGTTGTTGATGAAATTTCCACCAAACAGAAACTTGCAGAAACTGAAAGAGCGCTTTCTGAATCAGCAGAACAAATAACGATTTTTAAGAGTTTTGCAGAGGCTTCCGGACAAAGTTTTTCGATTGCTAAATTCAACGGCAAGTTCACATATATGAATCCGGCCTTTAAAGAACTTTTAGGAATTAATCAATCAACCGATATTGGAAATGAAGAATTTTACGATATTTATCCGCCGCAACAGAAAGAAAATCTGATTGAAAAAATTTTACCGGAAGTGAAATCCACCGGGCAATGGACAGGAGAATTGACTGTCCTGAACAAAAAAAATCATTTAATTGATACGATACAAAATATCTTTATATTAAAAGATAGTAAAAACATTCCCCGCTATTTTGCCAATGTAATTACAGATATTACAGAAAGAAAAAAAGCTGAAGAGATGCTTAACTTGCAAAGTACAACTCTGGAAGCGTCTGCAAACAGCATTATGATTACAAACAGTCATGGCGATATTGTATGGGTTAACCCCGCTTTTACTGAATTAACGGGTTATGACAAAAATGAAATTTTGTATAAAAATATAAATATGCTGAGATCGCATAAACAAACTTCTGAGTTTTATGATAATATCTGGATAACAATTAACGAAGGGACTGTCTGGCACGGAGAAATAATTAATCAGCGAAAAAATGGTGAAGATTATTTTGAAGAACAAACTATCACGCCGGTGTTTAATGACAAAAATGAAATAACAAATTTTATTGCGGTTAAACAAGATATCACTCAAAGAAAAGAATTTGAAAGCGAACTGAAAAGAATGAATGAAGAACTGGAAGAAATGGTTCGCGACAGAACAAAGGAACTTCTTGAAGCTAACGACGCACTGCTTCAGAGTGAGCAAAAATTTCGTTCTCTTTTTGAATTTTCAAGTGATGCTGTTATGCTTATGGACAGCAAAGGATATTATGATTGTAATCCCGCTACTCTAAAAGTTTTTGGATGTGCCTCAAAAGAAGAATTTCTCAGTAAAACAATTCTCGACTTTTCACCCGAATATCAACCGGATAACAATCGCTCCGATGCGCTTGTGAGCAGTCATATAAATGAAGCGGAGAAAAACGGAAGTGCGCGTTTTGAGTGGTCGCATATTCATCTTGACGGAAGTGAATTTTATGCTGATACCTGGCTTACAATGATGTATCTGGGCGGCAGGAAAGTTATTCAGGCAGTGGTAAGAGATATTACCAAAATTAAACGTGCCGAAGAAAAACTGAGAAAAGCTGAAGTCCAATTACGCGAAGCTGAAAAAATGGCTGCACTTGGTGAACTTGTTGCGGGAGTTGCTCACGAAATTAATACTCCGGTGGGAATTGGAGTTACAGCAGCTTCACATCTGGATGTTAAGACAAAAGAGATTCTGCAGACTTTTGAAACAGGGAAACTGAAAAAATCAGATTTACAAAGTTATTTTGGAACCGCAGAAAATGCTTCGCAATCAATTTTATCAAATTTAAAACGTGCTGCTGATCTGGTTAAAAGTTTCAAACAGGTTGCAGTTGATCAGGCTAATCAGGAAGACAGAATTTTTAATGTAAAAGAATATCTTGACGAAGTAATTTTGAGTCTGAAACCGCAGCTTAAAAAAACAAATCACGTAATTGAAATTAAATGTGATGATGTTCTTGAAGTTAAAAGTTCGCCCGGAGCTTTTGCTCAAATTATCACTAATTTTATTATGAATTCACTCAAGCACGGATTTGAAAAAGTTGAAAACGGAGTTATAAAATTAGAGTTTTATCTCAATTTTAATCAGCTGGTTTTTATTTATTCAGATAACGGAAAAGGAATACCAAAGAGTCATATCAAAAAAGTTTTTGACCCTTTCTTTACAACTAAAAGAGCCAAAGGAGGAACCGGACTCGGATTAAATATTGTTTACAATATTGTAACTCAAAAACTCAACGGAACCATATCCTGTAGCAGTCCGAACAAAGACGGGGTAGTGTTTGAAATAAGAATTCCTCTTATAAACTAAGTAAAAATAAGTACGATTATAATGAAAATTTAAAGTCGGAATATGAATACAGAAGAAAAAAACATAAACAATGACGACGAACTGATTTTTGCAAATGAAGATGAAGAAATAGTTGAAACAAAACTTGAAGGAACCTGGAAAATATTGGTTGTTGATGATGAAGTTGAAATTCACAATGTTACCAAAATGGTTCTTGAAGAAGTAGAATTCAAAAACAGATCGTTAGAATTTATAGATGCCTTTAACGGAAAAGAAGCAAAAGAAAAACTTTCGGAAAGTAATGACATTGCGCTTATTTTGCTGGATGTTGTTATGGAAGATGAAGATTCGGGATTGAAAGTTGTTAAATTTATCCGTGAAGAACTTAACAACAGAGATGTAAGAATTATTTTGCGAACCGGTTATCCCGGTCAGGCCCCCGAAAAAAGAATTATTGTTGATTATGATATAAACGACTACAAAGAGAAAACCGAATTATCATCTCAAAAATTAATCACTTCTGTTATTTCTGCTTTACGTTCGTATGAAGATATTCAAACAATTTCCGAACTGAATAAAAATCTGGAAAAAAAGGTTGAAGAAAGAACCAGAGAACTAAAATCTGTTAACGAAAAACTTTCCGGTTCACTCGATCTTATAAGCAAAGATTTACAGGCGGGCAGAAAAATTCAGATGAACCTGCTTCCGGGTGAAAGATGTTTTATAGATAAATTTGTACTTAGCAGATTCTTCAAACCTTCGCTTTATCTCAGCGGCGATTTTTTGAATTATCATAAACTTAATGACAAAGAAATGTTGTTCTATTTTATCGATGTTTCGGGACACGGAGCAGCATCTGCGTTTGTTACTATTTTTATTAAAGGTTACTTTGACAGATATGTTGAAAAATATAAATCAGGTGAAGATGAACTTGTACTCGATCCTGCACAACTCCTTGCAAAGTTAAATCTTGACTTAATTGAAGAGCAATTTGATAAATATCTTACAGTTTTTTGCGGAATAATTTCCGAAGAGAAACAAGAACTGCTCTATGTAAATGCCGGGCATTTTCCTTATCCTGTTTTGAGTAATAAGGAAAATCAGACTTACCTTGAATCAACCAGTTCGCCGGTTGGAATGTTTAAGTTTACCAAATTTAGAAATTCCGTTGTAAAACTGCCTGAGATGTACACAATATTTTGCAGTTCCGATGGCCTGCTGGATATAATGCCTGAAGCAGATTTGAAAGAGAAACAGAAAAAAATAAATGATCTGCTGGATAACAGATTTTTCGAAATTTCAGAAATAATAAACTATTTTAATTTGGATAAACTGGAAGAAGTTCCGGATGATATCACTATGTTGTTGATTAAAAGGGGCATAACAAATGAGTGATTGTCAATATTTAATAGCGGAAAAAGAGCATAAATGTTTTGTGAAACTTATCGGCAGATCTAACTATATGTCGTGCGGTAATTTCAAGGAATTTGTAGACAATCTGGTTGAACATAAAAAATATGACGATATATTTATCGATATGACAGAACTGGAGTTTATTGATAGTACAAATCTTGGAATAATTGCCAGATTTACAGACTATATGCTTTCCAATTTTGACAGAAAAGCGATTATTTATTCAACAAATCAGGATATTAATCAAATAATAAAAAGTGTGGGATTTTTTGACGCATTTACAGTACTAGATGCAACATTTGAAGACGATCTCAGCCTGAAAAAAATAAAAAACTCTGATACGCTTGACGGTAAAAAGCTTTCACATATTTTACTGGAAGCGCACAAGACACTTATAGAGTTGAATGAGCATAACAAAGAGATATTTTCAGACGTTGTAAAATGCCTTATCAATAAAGAAAATGCCGAGGGAAAAAATGATGTTTGAAAATGTAATAAAAGACGATATAACAATTGTTTCTGTTAATCTGAAAAAAGCTACTCTTGAAAACACGGAAAAATTCAGAGAATATCTTGGAAAAGTGATTGACGGAGGAACAAAAAAAATTATTATTGATCTAAGCGCCTGCGATTTTGTAGATTCAACCTTTTTGGGAACCCTGGTTATTTGTCTGAAAGCCATCGATATTACAGGAGCCAAACTTAAGCTTGTCTGCAACGAAAAAGTCGCCTTTATAATCTGCGAAATTACCCGATTATCTTCTGTGTTTAAGGTTCATAATCATCTTGAAGAAGCAATAGAAGAATTTGGCAAAATATGAGTTTTTACTGTTATTTTTAATAAACTTTAAAAATTGAAGTTATTTAGTTTTTATTTAACAAAGATTGTATTAATTTTATATTTATATAGTTCTACTTTCAAAATAGTACTTTTAGATTTATATTTACGAAATAAAATAAACCCATAAAACCGGGAGTAATCAATGTCATTAGATGCAAATATTAAAATTTTACTTGTTGAAGATGCAGCTGTAATGAGAAAAATGGAGAGAAAAGTTCTTGGCTCTCTTGGATTTAACAACATTATAGACGCCGAAGACGGCGATGACGCGATTGAGAAATTAAAATCAGATAAAGATATAAATCTTGTAATTAGTGACTGGAATATGCCTAATAAAACCGGACTCGAACTCCTTGTCTGGATGAGAGCTACTGAAGAGTTTAAGTCACTGCCATTTATTATGGCTACAGGAAGAGGGGAGAAAAAAGAAGTTACCGAAGCAGAAGAAGCTGGTGTAAATGCTTTTATCTCCAAACCGTTTAACGCTGCAGAACTTAAAGATAAAATTGACGAAGCTTTCGGACAAAAAGAAGTTGAAGAAGAAACTGAGCGTCCGATAGCACAAATGTCAGAATCAGGTAAAGTTATTATTAATATTGCACATATACAGATTACAGATCATCTGGTATTGGGTGTGTTAAAACATCTGATTAACACAGGTGAATTTACTCCTAAACATTTTGAGCTTCAGACTCACAGAATGTCAAGCTGGAACCCGGTTGCAAATGCGCTTGATAAAGGAACCGTAGAAGGTGCCTGCGTTCTTGCCCCGATTGCAATGGATTTGTATCATCACGGTGCTCCGCTTAAACTGGTTTTATTTGCTCACAGAAACGGAAGTATTTTTGTAAGAAATAAAAAAGGAAGTTTCTCCGATCCGCACAGAAATTTCTTTAAAGATAAATCGTTTTACATCCCTCATACTTTGTCAATTCATAATATGCTGGGACATATGTTCTTCAACGGTATTGGTCTGCAGCCCGGTGTTGCCGGACAAGATGGAACCGACGTGGCGTTTGAAGTTGTGCCGCCGGTAAAAATGCCGGAATTTCTTGGTGATAATCCGGAAGCCTGCGGGTATCTTGTAGCAGAACCACTTGGAACCAAAGCAATTGCAAACGGACTTGCAGAACTTCAATTTTTATCAAGTGAAATTTGGGAAAACCACCCTTGCTGTGTTGTTTGTCTGCAAGATGATTTTATTGATAATCACACCGAAGCTGCATACGAGTTTGTTGATTTACTTGTTAAAGCAGGGAAGTTTATCGATCAGAAACCAGGTGCGGCAGCTGAAGTTGGCGTTGAGTTCCTTGATCCGGATAAATCTCTCGGACTCAAAGTGCCGTTACTCAGAAATGTGTTAACCGAACCTCTGGGAATTAAAACCAACAATCTTTATCCGTCCATTGAAGATCTCGACAGAATGCAGAGATACATGAACAATGAAATGAATGTGGGCGGATTAATAGATGTAGAAAAATTTGTTGATATCAGATTTGCAAAATCAGCCTGCGGAGATCAGGCAGGAAAAACAAATTCACTTCTGCACGAATCTTATGAAAAAATTAATGAACTTCTTATTCGTAAAGAAGTTGGTGACGAAGACGGAACATCCAAAGCGCTTCTTAATATGGAAGGTAAATACCTTATGTTCAGTCTGGCAGAACAGGAATTTGGAATTGATATTCTGAAAATAAGGGAGATCATAAAAATTGCTCCAATTACCAATATGCCTCAATCACCTCATTATGTTAAAGGTATTATCGATTTAAGAGGAATTGTAATTCCTATTATAGATGTCAGATTACGTTTTGGTATGCCGGAAGTTGAACCAACTAAAAAAAGCTGTATAATAGTGCTGGAAATTGATTACAGAGGCACAACAGTTCAGATGGGTATTATAGTTGATTCTGTTTCGGAAGTTAAAAACATAGCGGCTACAGATATTGAGGAACCACCTGAAATAAGTACATCTGTTGATTCCAAATATATTATGGCAATGGTTAAAGGTAAGGAAGAAATAAAAATTCTTCTTGATATAGATCTGGTTCTGTCAGATAAAGAATTATCAGCTGTTTCGCAGATAGCATAAAATCCCTTAACGGGATTTTTTGTTTTATCCGCTCAAGATTTATTGTTTTATTTTTATTGTTGAAGTAAAATCAGGACGAAATGAGTAATATATCAGATTTGAGAGACACGGCTGATTATCTTTTTAATAATGGCAGATACGACGAAGCTTTTATTGTTTATAATGAAGTAACCAATCAGGTTTGGACTGCAATAGGCACTGTTCAATCCGGACTAGCTGAATTTTCCTACGATTATCTTAATCACAACATCAGATCTGCTATAGAATTCAGAAGAGAATATAACATTCTTGGTGTAAACACAATTTTCATCAAATGGTTTAATCTGGATGTTGATCAGACATTAAATGAATTTATGTTTTCTCTTGCCGGGCACCTTAAATGTTTAGCCTACTCACAAAAACTTGTAAACAAATTTAAACCTTCGCAGGTTTATGTGGAATATCTGGTTCTTTACAATCTGGTTCTACATTCCACAGATGATAAGTGGTTGTCAAATATCCTGAAAATTGCTTCTCCACAAATGACAGCTTCAAGATTAAAATCAATAAGAACCAACCTGCCGGAACCAACAGTAAAAAGAATGCTTACCGAATTATCTGCTAAAATTAATGCCACAGACTGGAAGCAGATGAATCTCGAAATTTTCAATTATATGAGTAAGATAGGGGAAGTTCATTCAGATCTTTTTCAAAAGGTAAAAGAAATTGTCGGACCGTTTTCTCATTCTCATACCAAAGATTCTTCAAGCAATTTCAAAGAGAAGAAACAACACAGATATCAGAAATATGAAAAGTATGAGAAGTACGAAAAATATGAAAAGTACGAGAAGTATGAGCAGAAGAACAATGAAGAAAAGAAAGAAAATTTTAATGTAAAAGATGCTACTGAAATTGAAAAATCTAAACATTACGGTCGGATTTTAGGATTGCAGGGCAAGGTTACCAAAGGGCAAATCAGAAAAAAATACCTGGAAATGATTTCAAAATATCATCCTGATAAAGTTGAAAATCTTGGTGTTGAAATTGTTGAATTGGCGGAATCAAAAACTAAACAGATAAATGAAGCTTACGAATGGCTGAAAGTGAAGTTTAATCTGTAAAACAACATCCGAAGATGTTGTTTTACTAAAATTTTTACAGGATAAGTGATTTGGAATCTTCTTCGAACAAATCTCTGTACCCTTCTATAAATTCTTCAAGTTTTTCTCTGTTGTCGAACTTTAAAGTCGGTAAAATGGATTCATCCAGCTCAAGATCTTCATCCCAGTAGAAATCGCCTATTTTAAAATGTTGTGTCATAAAATCAGCAAGATGTACAATAGCAGTAATAACATTTTCTTTAGCAGAATTGCCCGGATTGTGATGTTCAAGTATGTTTTCTTTAAGAGTTTCTGCAAGATTCCACTTTTCAACAAGCAATGAACCTATTTCAGCATGTGTAAATCCTAAAGCAAGCTTTTCTGCTTCTGCAAACGACATTTCGTTTGAGTTTACATTATCAACAATTTTGATGAAATGGCTGTGAAAATATTTATGAATTACAGGAATTGACAGATCGTGAAGAAGGCCGGCAATAAATGCTTCTCCGCCTATTCTGAATCCTAAATCAAGAGCCATTTTTCTGGCAGCATTTGCAGTAATAATTGAGTGTAACCAGAAATCTTTTTGGTTAAAGAATTTATCGGTTTTACCTTTAAATGATTCAACCATAGATAATGCAATTACAATGTTCTTGATATCCTGAAAACCAATGATAAGAATAGCAAATTCAATTGTAGTAACCTTACGGGATAATCCGTAAAGAGGTGAGTTTGCAATTGAAAGAATTTTTGTAGCCAGTCCCTGATCTTTTCCGATGGTTTTACTCAGACTATCAGTATTGGTAGATGGATCATCGAGTAATCTTGAAACTTCCTGCATTGCTCCAGAAATTGCGGGCAAGTTATAGACATTTTTTAATACTAATTCCGTTTTCTGCTGGGTTTCTTTTAGAATATTTTCATCCATAACTGTATTTTGTCCTCAAAGTAAAATAATAATCATGAAAATAACATTAATAAAAATGATATTTAACCAAATTATCGTTTTATTCTCAATTAACTTTATATGATTATTACGTAATTAAAAGATTTATATTTTATTGAATTTACCAACTTAAATTTTGGACTAATTATACACAAAAAATCAGATAAAACCAATATTGTGTTTTTTATTTAAATTTTTCTTTCAACTTAGAAGCATATCTGCGACTCATAACCAGTGGTTCTTTGATGCCAGACATATAAACCCGGAAGCTGTGATTGAACCATTCTTCTATTTTATCGATAAATTCCATATTAATTATTGTTGAACGATGAATTCTGCAAAAGTATTTTTCCGGTAATCTGGTTTCCCATTCGCGCATCGATTTAAGCACAAGCCCTTTTTGTCCGGTCTTAAGATTAACTTCAGAATAATCACCGGCAGCAATTATGCAGGTAATATCTTCTATTTTAATAAACTTCATTTCGTTATTTATAGAGAGGAAAAGTCTGTCATCAAACGAAAGAGAATTTTCTTTTAATGCTTCCGGTTTGGTGGTGTCTAATCGCTCAAGTGCAGATTTAAGTCTGTCGGGATTAATCGGTTTAAGCAGATAATCAAGCGCATTAACTTCAAATGCCCTGATAGCATATTCGTTAAAAGCAGTTACAAATATTATTTTTGCATTAGTCTGTAACCTACTCACAAGATCAAAGCCTGATTCACCCGGCATCTGAATATCCAGAAATATCGCATCCGGATTATGCTTTTTTATTGCTTCAATTGCTTCAGTTACATTTTCTGCTTCTGCAACTACCTGAATATTTTCAAAAGAAGAGAGCATATTTTTGAGCTCGGTTCTTGCAAGTCTTTCGTCATCAACCAGAATTGTTTTTATTTTATTCATGTTTATTTAACTTTTTTTCTATTTCAATTTTAATGCAGACGTTATTTTCATTTTTCTCAATTTCAAAACTGTGAGAACTGGGAAAAGCGTTTTGCAGACGAAGCTGAACATTTTGCAAACCGGTTCCAGTACTGTTTGTGTTATTATGTTCCTGCGGATCTATCCATTTTCCTGAGTTGCAGACTTCAATAAGCAAACGATCGTTTCTTACTTTTGCACTCACAGAAATTTTTAACGGAAGAGAGCTGGTTTGCATCCCGTACTTTATTGCATTTTCAGTAAGAGGATGAATCAG
>JBGRQB010000097.1:0-15514 GCA_041725875.1 Rhodothermaceae bacterium | reverse complement strand
TGTGTATGTGCATGCTCAAAAATTGTACATTTCGTGTCATTCCCTAATAATTGAACATCTTCCATTTTGCTAGGTCCAAAATATGCTTAAAAATCTTATTTTTAACATTTACATATTTAACTCCCTTCAAAGGAAGTCACAAACACTCACTTTAGAGTGTGCATCAAAGACAACGCAGGATACGATGGTCAAAGAAGCAATGTCATTGTGGATTATCTGGTTATTGGAGGTATAATAATTATGTAGTAGACAAAAAGGGGGGAAGGAGATCCGTATGGGAGTTTATTCTACTTGTGAAATGAAATTAATAAATTGAAACGCAGCTTTGTAATTCCGGTTCTCGATTATTCTCCCAAAAGTTCTTACAATATCAAAACACTTCTGAACGATCTTGAAAACATTGAAGGAACTGTTATTGTTATTTTTAATTCAAAAGATGTTGCTGAAGAATTAAAAGATCATCCGAGAATAGATTATTACAGTATAATGAGTCACAACCTAGGTGTAGCAAGAGCCTGGAATATTGGTATCGATATGTCTCAGACTCCGGTTACATTTGTGTTAAATGCAGATCTGCATATTACAAAGGAGAGTGTGGAAGAACTTGAAGATGCCTTAATCAGATTGCCTGATGCAGCCTGGGTGGGACCTCAAGGTTCTTTTAATAACTTTTTTACTTTGGATGATCATCTTTATTTTGATAAAGGTGAATTTGCCGATCCAATTGAAATTGATGCTATCTCGGGATTTTACTTTGCGATAAAAACAAGTCATTTTCACAATGGGATTCTGAAGTTTGAAAATAATTTCACACCTTGCTATTATGAAGAGTGGGACTTCGGATTTCAGATAAAAGAAAAACACCTTCGGGCATATATTGTACCCGTAACAGGTTACGATCATCAGTTCGGCGGATCTATACTTTCTATGAAAAAAATTAAATTTATGGAAAGTGAATTAACACTTGATGAAATTCATAAAAAGAATTCGTCTTACTTTCATAAAAAATGGTATTCTTATCATCTTGAGTTTGCAAAACAAAATATTCACGAATTTTTATTAAGTAAGATTGTTATAAAACAACTTTCTGATTTTATCTTCAACAAAGATGTAGAAGATGATCTTAGAGAAAAAAACTTTCAGTTAATAATTGAGCAATATAAAGGATCTCAATGGCCGTTTCTAATTCTGGGGAATTTTTCTTTAGCAAGAAATTACCCTGATGCCGCGAAACGATTTTTAAGTGAAGCACTTAAAGAAAACCCTGAGTTTGAAGAAGCAAAAGAAGTATTAAAAACACTCGAATAAATTAAAGCACGCTTAAGCGTGCTTTTTCTATTTTAACATTCCGTATAAAGATTTTGCTGTTTCTTCCCAGGTGAATTTTTTGAGATCTTCCCCTGCTTTTTTTCCAATCGATTTTATTTTTTCTCTGTTATGATATGCAAACTCTATCTGCGCAATTACTTCATCCAAAGAAGGTTCTACCCAATCAGCCCATAGTTTTCCTTCCTTATGAATTTTACATTCCGAGAATTGATTGAGCATAAGTGAGTTTTCATTAGTGAGTATATCTGTATGTCCGGTAGCATTGGATGCAACAACAGGTTTGCCGCAAGCCATATATTCCATTAACACCAAATTGGTTCCGCCTTCACATCTGTTTGGAAAGAGCCCCAAATCTGTTTTTGCGTAAAGTTCACGCAGACTTCTATTATTAATCAATTCAAAAGTAAAAATTTTACTTTGATCCATTTTATTTGCTTCGTACAGAGATCTCATAATTTGTGTCCAATTATCTCCCGCAAGATACAGATCAATATGTTTGGAATATTTCATATCGGCAATTGAAGCAGGCCACATATTATACCAGGCATTCATCAGAACAATATCATCATACTTTTCCTGCAAAATTTTTACAGCTTTTAAAACTATATCCTGCCCTTTACGCAGTTCAAACTTTCCACCTGAAAAAATCACAAACATATTTTCATCTTTTTTTTCTTCAACCGGATAAAAAATCTCCGGATCGATTCCCTGTAAAAGGACGTCAGTATTTGTGATTCCTCTTTCAAGCATTTTTTCTTTGCACCAGGTTGAACCGCCTATTACAAGTTCATAATTTTTTGCATTCTTGACAGATAAATCATTTAACTCATTTTCAAAAAAAGTGTAACCGTAGTTTTCTGTTCCTCTGATCTTTGATAAGCTAAAAAATTCTAATCCTGTCAGAGCATGAAAAACTTTTCCTTCAACAAGATTTGTTTCCCTTTCATCTTTTTGGAAATCCCAAATTTTTGTTCTGGCATGTATCTTAGGAAACTCAGCATTTAAATATTTACTGCAAACTCCCCAGCCAAAGTTTTCTCCTTTTGATAAAGCAAGATAGATTGTTTCTTCAATAATTTTTTTATTAATAGTTTCAGTTTGTTCAAGAAAAAATGCCTGATATTTTTCATCACGAATTTCTTCATCAAACTTATGTTGTATTTTTATTTCTTTTTCTTCGATTGCCTTTAGACCGGCTTTTTTAAAAACCTCCCTCCAAACTTCAACTGAGAAAATTGAATAATGGTTAGGGTTTGTTTCCTGTTTAGTTGGTTGTCCTGGCAACGGTAATTCAATATAAATCAAGCCGCCATCTTTTAAAACTCGAGAAAATTCTATCAAGGTGTACAATGGAAATAAGCTGTGCTCAAGAACATGTCTCGCCCAAATGATATCAAAGGAATTATCTTCAAACTCAAGAAACGATTGATCCATTTGATAAACATTATAATTTTGTGATTTACAAATTTCATAATCTTCTTCATTTAACGTGATACCTGTTACATCTAATTTGGCTTCCATAAATTTCCTAATCGCCAATCCCTGTCCACATCCAACATCTAAAATCTGGGCTGGTTTTGACGACAGATATTTATTTAGCAAATAATCTAACATATGATCACTAATCTGAGTATGATAATCCATAGGAGTTTCAGGATAAGCTTCATATTGCCTATTTTCTAAAAAATCAACAAATCTCTGTAATCCTTTTTCAGTTACAATATTTGTTTTGCCGGAAATATTAAAATTATTTTTTATCATAGTTTATTATCTGTTAATTCTTTCAATTCATTTTTAATTTGTGTAAAGACCGACCGCCAATTCCCATTTTCATTTTGTCTGAAAAGTTTTAGACTTTTATACCAGACTGTTTTATCACTTTTACCCCAACGCCAGTCAGCAGTTTTATGGAGCATTACAAAACAAGGAACGTTTAATATCCCTGCCAAATGAGCCACTGCGGTATCAACTGTAACTAATACATCAAGTTGTTTTAGTTTACAAGCCGTATCATAAAAATCTTCCGCATCTTCAATATAATTTTCTATTGAATTGGATTCAAAATACTTTTGTATTTTTTGATCAGACAGTTCAAATTGCATACTCAAAATATTCACGTCCAATACTTTTAGATTTTCAACAAGTTCAATTACATTACATTTTTTTCTGTTATAATATTGAAAATCTTTATTTCCTTCCCAAACAATACCAACATTTAATTTGTTATTATCCAGTAAATTTTCTTTAGTAATTCCTAAATCCAAATAATTTTTTAATTGAATGTCCTCTGTAGTTTTCACTAATAATGATGGCAGACTGAGCAGCTCGATATAATAATCATAACTTAAAATTTCTTTTTCATCAACTTCGTAGTTATATAATTTATCGCAACAATCTGTGTTCTTAAATAAAGAATATAACTCCGGTTTACATTCAAATCCAATATTGATTTTCTTCTCTTTTAGCTGAAACAAAAATCTTGAGAATTGTATTATATCTCCAAAACCTTCTTCTGAATAAACAAAGAGTGATTTATTACTGAGGTCTTCGCCTGTCCATTCAGGAATAGAATAACCTCGAAATCTTTTAGAATATATTTTTCGTCTTTCTTCAAAATCGGTAAAACCACTTATCCAAAATTCGTTTCTCAAATCAACAAGTGATTTGTTAAAGATTGCTTCAGAAAAATTTTCTTTTAACACGATTGCTTTTTCAAAGTCTTTCTTTGCTTCCTGATAAAATCCATACTCTTGTTTACCAACTCCCATATTGTAATGGAGGGATGGATTATCCGGAGTTCTGTTTTTTATATTTTCAAAAATTTCTAAAGCTTTATCGCCATCACCTTTTTCAAAAAGAACCAGTGCTTTATTCAATAAAAAATTAATACTTTCTGGTTCAGATTTTAATGCTTCTTCAATTAACTCAAGTCCATTTTCAACGTTGCCATTTTTAACCAATGCAATACCAGAAATATTTAGTAACTCAGGAGTTAAAAATTTGCTTTCTTGAAACTCTTTGAAAAGATCAGGAATAAATTCATATTCAGAATTATCAATAAGATTTTTGATAAACTCAAGAAACAACTTCACAGTTTGGAGGTCATCTTTATGAGTTTTAAGATTTTTTTTCCAAAGCAAAGCAGCAACTTCAGTAAAAACTCTGTGCCAGTTATTTTTTTTGTTTTGTCGTATAAGTTTCATCGCTGGATACCAAGGCGAATCATTTCGATGTCTCATCCATCGCCAGTCACAATTGTAACTTAACAATGTCCAAGTTTCTGTTCCGATTGCTCCGGCTAAATGTGTAATTGATGTATCGACAGTAATAACAATATCCAGACAAGAAATTAGCTCAGCAGTCTTTTCAAAATTTTCTTCAAAAATTATAATTTCGTTTTTATTAAAATTAGTTTTTTCTTGATCGGTTAAACCATATTGCAGACTCACAATTTGTACATTCGGTATTTCGCATAATCTTAAAAAATTCCGGTGAGAAGTTGATCGATATTCATCAGAGATATTGTCCTTACTTCCCTGCCAGCAAATTCCGATTTTAATTTTATCTTGATCAAGAAAATCAAATTTAGGTTTATTATTCATTGATAAATATGAATTTAAAACAGGCAGATCCTGTTGAGAAATGTTTAACATCGAAGGTAAGCTCATTAAAGGGATGCAGTAGTCATAACTACAATTAATCGATTCTCCTTTAATAATAATTTCATCAATAAATTCCATATTCGACATTACAGCGGCAAGTCTTTCTTTGCACTCAAATATTACTTTTGCACCTTTCTGTTTTAGCACATAAAGTAATCTTGAAAACTGTAGCGCATCTCCGAAACCTTGTTCCCACAATACTAAAATTGTTTTATCTGCTAAATTTTCTCCCTTCCAAATTTTACTTTCGGCCACTCTTTCAAAAACTTCTTTTTTGTCAGCCCGATATTCATACTCTTTCCACCCATTAGAAAAATCTCCGTTGGTCAAAAGCAATAAAGCTTTATTCCAGTGCGCATCATAATTGTCAGAATTTATCTCAATAGATTTTTCATAACAGTTAAGAGCCTTATCAAAATTATCTGTATGCGCATAAACAACCCCAAGGTTGTACCAAGCCAAATCATTTTGAGGATCAAGCTCCAATCCTTTTTTATATCTTGATATAGCTTTACGAAGTTTGTGATTTTCTCTATAAATATTCCCCAGCAAAAAATATATCTCAGTAGAAGAAAATTTATTTAACAACAAATTTTCTCCCAAATCTATAAGATCATCTATTCGATTTTCCTGCTTTAAAAAATTTAGATAGTTTATAGCAACAGCAGGTTCAGAGAATTCACATTCAATTGCTCTGGTATAAAATTTTTCTGCTGCCTCTTTTTTATTTGTAATGGAATATAAATATGCCAGTTGTCCAGCCAAAATACTTTTTGCAGGGAACAATCTGATTAACTCTTCTAATATAGTTTCGAGCTCTTCATATTGTTTGAGATTGAACTTTAGCTCACAAAGTAATTTACCCAAATGGAAAATTTCATCTTTATGATTATACAAATTTCTATTGTCCAATTCCTGATAAATCAAATTTTCATATTCAGCAAACTTGTTTTCTGAAAGCAGTTTTTCCAGTTCTATATTTACTTGCTTTAAGTTCATTAAATTTTCATCCTGATATTTGAAATTTGTTCAATCACTGCCGGGTAATTTTTATACAATTCCATTCCTGTATCAAGTAATTTTATAATTTCTTCGCGATTTCCCAGATTGAAATTAACTGCAATTAATTTAAGAAATATCTCCGGATCTTCTCTAAATTCTTTGTGAAGTTCTGAATATCTTTCTTCAGCATCCTGATGTTTGCCTTGATTAAAAAGTATGTCGGCAAAATATTTTTTGTAATTTGGTTCTTTTTTATACAAATCATCAAACTTTCTTAAAAGAGTTTCTCTTTCAGAAAGATTTTGATTATAGTTAATACAATTCAAAATCATTTCACTTGAGATTACTTCACCAATACTTGAATCAAGTTCAGTTACCTTTTTACATATTTCAATATCAAACAAACATTCCAATTGATTTATTATACTCACAAGTTTTTTGTCTTTTAAACCAAGATTACCTTCTCTCTTCATTTCGTAAAAAAGCTTTTTGCTTCCTGTAAATAACGCGAATTGAATTCCTCGAAGAATGATTCTTTTACTTTCAATTGCATAATCAAGAGTAGAGTTTATTTCCCCTGCCAGTAATTCACGATTGGTTTCATATGCAATAAGAAAATATTTTTCGGCATTTTCTCTATTTCCATTTTTAAGAAATATTTCTGCCAAAACAACATTTAGTAAATGATGCTGCGGATTTATTTTGAGCCCGACTTCAACAAATTTTACTGCCAACTCTAATTCATTATTTTCGCAATAATAAGCACCCAAAAACCTTGCTGCCTGAAGACGATAAGAGCTATCTATTTCAGGATCGGCTAATACTTCTTTGAAGTATTTTACACTTTCATTTGAGTTGCCAAGAATTATGTGAGTCTGACCAATTTGAAATGCTGTGTAAGATTTCTTATCTCTGTTGTAATCGATCAAAAGTAAATCTAAATTTCTTTGAGCTTTTTGTCTGTATATCTCTTCGTTCTGATCATAGCCCAAATGTTGTATATCTATCTTTGAGTCAAGAAATGTATAGCCATTTTGTTTTAAAGATTTTTCGATTTGTTCGTGAACCCGTCCATCAAATTTTATATTATCAGAATTTTTAAACAGGCGGGTATACTTCATTTTGTTTGTATTTCCCGCTACCTTGGAATAACTTATAACATTACAGTAAATACCACGTTTTTTATCTGTGGAAATTACTTTTTTAAGCTCAGAAACAGATTCAGGTGTTAATCTTTCATCTGCATCCAAATACAGAATCCAGTTTCCGGTTGAGTGTTGTAAGGCATAATTTCTGGCGGCAGCAAAATTATTAATCCATTCAAAGTGAAAAATTTTCGCTGAATATTTCTCTGCTATTTCTAATGATCTGTCAGTTGAACCAGTATCAACAATTACAATTTCATCTGCTAAATCAACTACAGATTTTAAACAATCTTCAAGAAACTTTTCTTCATTCTTGATAATCATTGATAAAGTTAATTTAGGAGTCTTTTTTATCAAATTATTTTCCATTGTTTTTTTTAATTCTTCAACTGATGAAAAAGGCTTCAAAGTTTTGCTGCTCCCTTTTTCAAAATAAAACATACTCTCTTGATGTTTATTCATAAAATGTAATTGCAGCGCTTTTAAATAATAAAACTCAGCTTCAGCAGGAAACATATCAACTGCAATTTCTAATAATTCCTTACTTCTGTTAAAGTTTTTTTCTCTTAGAAGAAATACTATATATTTATATAAACTTTTGAAATCAACTTTTTTAAATTCAATTGATTTTTCAAAATATTCTTGTCCATTTTTAATATCGTTATTTATGTAAAAGAACTCTCCTAACCTTGTACACAATTTATAATTGTTTGTAACAACATCAGGATGCCTTTCCAATAACTTACTCACTTCCTGTCTTTTATTTTCTTTTATGCAATTCCTAATTCTGAGTTCAATGTGCGAAAAATCAAATTCACCTTTCCATTCATAAGGTTTCTTAGCAAGATCAATTTTTAATTCTTTAAATAACTCTTCCCATTGTCCGCGGGGTGTTTGTCGATATTGCTTTAACCCAGGATACCAAAGAGAATATTTTTTACCGGGAAACCAGCGCCAATCTGGCAGTTGACTTAACAAAATCCAAGTATTTACTCCAAGCGCTCCTCCAAGATGGGCAACAGATGTATCTATGGTTATTAGTAAATCAAGATTTTTTAAGATAGCGGCCGTATCATTAAAATTTTGAATTTCATCAGTAATGTCAATTACATTAGATTGAGTAAGATCATCAATATCTTGTTTATCTTCACTCATTTGCAGACTTAAAAAAGTTATCTCAGGAAATTTTTCTGCAAGTTCTGTAAAAAAAGAAAGCTTCGTGTGTCTGATATTATTTCCTGGCGGCCATTTGTTTCCTGTCCAGACAAAGCCAACTTTATACTTAAAATTTTTAAAACGTTGCTTTATCTCTGAAACCCTATCCTCTTTTGGAAAAATGTAAGGGCAGTCGTTCTCAAGTTTATAAATATCTATATCAAGAAAATATGGTAAGCTCATTAAAGCAACTTTGAAATCAATTTTATGTTTTACTTGTGTGTCTTTTAGATGAAAATAATCAACGCCTTTAATTGATTCTGCAAGCTCTAACATTTCTGATTTTACTTCAAGGATAACTACAACATTTTTCTTTTTAAGAATTTTTATAAACCTAGAATACTGGATAAAATCTCCGTACCCCTGTTCACCATACACTAGGACTGTTTTACCTGACAAATCTTCTCCCTGCCAGTCGGGATAAGATAAATCATTACGAATAATTTCTGATCTCTTTAACCTTACCTCAAAATCTTTGAATCCGTCTATATAATTTCCTTCCCGTAAGTATAGCAAACTCCTATTCCATCTTGCCTGAACGTGATTTTCATTATACTGAAGTGATTTTGAATAATAATCTATAGCACTAAAAAAAATTCTTTTTCTTTCCTGTAAACTTCCAAGATTATAATATACATCGGCATTTTTAGAATCTAATTGTATTGAAGTTTTGTATGCTTCTTCAGATTTATCAAATTTTTGCATTTTGAAATAGAGCTCACCAAGTCTGGAAAAAACTTTTGCATTATCAGGATCTTCATTTTTTAATCCGTTAAAGACTTCAATTGCCTGATCAAATTTGTTAAGTTTTCCAAGAAGCACTCCATAATTAAATTTCGCTTCATTATCAGGATTTACAGATTCAAAATATTTTAAAAAATATGTATATGCTTCTTCATTTAATTCTAAAGACATTTTTATCAATGCAATGGGATAAAAAAGAGAAGGATTGTTTTTAATCGAAGGAATTGAATTTTCAAATATTTTGTTTGCAGTTGAAAACTCACCTTTTTGACTGAAAAATTTTAATATCTCCAAATTACTCTGGTGATTTGTTAAATCTTCTTTTAAAAAATCCAGATACTTTAACTCATCCTTTGTCAACTTGTTATTGACGATATAATCATCGATAATTTTATTCATATAGTAATTTCAGTCAAATATTTTTTACTCCAAAAAAATAAGGGAATAAACCACAAAATCAAATTATCAATTTTGAGTATATATTCCCTTATCAAACTACTTTAAATCTGCTTACTTAGTATATTAAATTTCCAATGATGAATGTTCGGCAACATGACCTAAAGTTTCATTCACTTTTGCCAATCCATTCACGGCATATTTATTTTGCGGGTTATACTTTACCGCATATTCAAACATTTTTTTTGCTGATTCATCTTCGCCATCCTGGTATAATAATTCTCCTAACCCGGCAGCTGCCTGAGATGATTCAGGATTTAGTTCAAGGGCCATTTCATAATATTTTTTTGATTTTACATTATCATTCAGATGCAAAAAGTTAAATCCGATAAAATTATTTACCCCGGCTCTTGAGAAAAAAGCTTCCTCTCTTGAATAATTAATTTCCAAGATATTATCAGCTTCAAGTAATTTGTCAATCGAAGCAGTATAATTTTTTTCATTAAATAAAGAATATGATTCGGTAATTAATCCGCTGATTTGTTCACTTAATTCTTTATTGGTAATTTCTTTAATTTCATTCTTTTCAGAAACTTTTTCTAATCCGGCAATTGCAAATTTATTTGCCGGTTCATTTCTAAGTGCCCACTCAAACATTTCTTTTGCAGAAGTATCATCTTCGTTTAAATAAAATATTTCAGCCAAACCAGCGCAGGCTTGTGATGATTTTGGGTTTATCGATAATGATTTTTCAAAACATTCCTTTGCACAATCATTTTCATTTAATGACAAGTAACAAAATCCTTTAAAGTTTTCTACACTTGAATATGATTTTTTAATGTCTTCATCATTGCTTGATTTGTTAATATATTTTTCTGCTTTTTCTAAAAATATTAATGCAGATTTAAAATTCTTCTTATTGAATTCTTCATAAGCTTCTTCTATAGCATTTTCGAATTCTTGTCCAATTTTACTTTTAATTTTGGATTCAATTGAGTTATGATCTTCAGGAAGATTCAAAACTTTGTTAATCTTTGCTAATCCTGCAATTGCAAAAACATTTCTCGGGTTATTAACGACTCCCCATTCAAACATAGTTTTTGCCGTTTTATCATCGCCGTCAAGGAATGCAACTTCTCCCAATCCGGCGCAAGCCTGAGATGATTCAGGATTAAATTTCAAAGAAGTTTCAAACATTTCACGAGCTTCTTTTTTCTCATTCAACGCAAGATAATTAAAACCTTTAAAATTATTCAAACTGGCTCTTAATTCATTTGCATCGGCTAGATCAGTTTCTTTTAACTCAGTAATAACTTCATTTAATTTATTAATAGCTTTTACAAATTCTTTTTCTTCAAACAAAGTATAAGCAATATCAAGTTGAGTTTTTATTTGATCATTTAAATCAAGATTACCAAAAAAACCATCAACATTATTAAGTGGTGAATGTCCCAATTTTTGATTGATTTCAGCTAATCCGAGTAATGCATACTGATCGTTAGGATTTATTTTTATTGCATATTCATACATTATTTTGGCATCTTCAAATTGCCCGAGTTCTTCATATGTTTCAGCTAGTCCGTTACAAGCCGGTGAGTTTTCTTTATTAATTTCCAATGCCTTTTTGAATGAATCGAGAGCTTTTTGGAATTTTCCTTGTCCGAGTAAAATATTTCCTTTAAGAAGCTGAATTTCTTCTTTGAACCTGACTTCAATATCGTCAACTATTTCCATTGATTCAGAGTATTTATTTGCCAGAAAAAGCTCATAAGCATTTTCAAACATATTTGAAATCTGATCGTTAACTTCAACTAATTCTTCAACCGAATCGCCTGACTCACGTTTTATTCTTTCTAATATCTGCAATGCTCTGTCATTCTCAGGATCATTCTCAACAACCCAGGTAAACATACCTTCTGCTTCGTTAATCATTCCGCTTGAATAAAGTACTTGTCCCATCCCCATAGCAGCTTCAGTAGAGTGCGGATTAGATTCGAGAGCGCTCTCAAATGCTGTCTGCGCATCATCAATTCTGCCTAAGGTAAGTGCGATTGTACCTTTTAAAACATAAATATCTTCATAATTAATTCCATTCGTTTCATCACCGGTTTGGTACTCTTTTTCGGCTTCATGCAATTTTTCAAAAGCGTCATCAAACTTTTCTAATTTAAATAAATTGAATGCTTCCTGGTAAATCTCATTGAATAAGGGCATTTTCTCCACCGTTATGTAATTTTATTTTAATTTTTTTATCATTGCTTTGATTAGTTCAATTTTCACGCCATATAATTTGGCATCATTATATGTTCGAATATTTATTTGACTTCTTTAAGATATTATGAATCAAAAATGACATTTGGAAACAGTTACTGATAATTAAATTGTTGAAATTTCAGTTAAAATCGGCTGGTTTTGTTGTTATATTCAACATCTGGTTACATTTAGCCATAAAATTATGACTAAATGTAACCGATAAATTATTGCACAAGTTTTGATAATTTTGTGTGTAAATCTTTAATTTTTTCTATTTCAGAATTTGAAAATTGTTGTGTTAAATCTTTGTTGTTCAACAACGCAGAAATATGGTTAAATGCAATATCAAATTCCTGATTCTCAATAGCAATTTGTGCTCTTTGGTAATTTTCGGCCAAAGAATTTTTATCTATCGGAATAAATATATTTTTCTCTCCAGGAGCAACTCCCTGCAACCAGATTTGATCAGGTGTGGCCCCCCATTTATTTATAAATTTCTCTTCATTTATTTTTAGTCTTTCGGCATATTTTGCTTCACCATCAGCTTTAAAACTTTTAGACCCAAAGTGATGAATAAACACATCCCTTGCTATCACGGTCTTGAAACCAGCCATTTGCGCTCTAAGACAAAAATCATCATCTTCATAATTTCCTGGTGTAAAGCGCTCGTCAAGTCCGCCAATTTTCTCAAAAACTTCTCTTTTTATCAATGTGCAAAGAAATGCAACTCTTGGAAACTCAACTATTTTTCCTGAATATTCTGAACGTACTTTTTCTGCATATTTGTGCATCTCTTCTATTGTTTTATAATCTGCGTTTTGATCCAGCTGAACTCCGCTAACACTGTTTGAAACAGGTCCGACAATCCCAATGCAAGGGTCTGAGTTCAAAACTTCAACCATTCGTTCAACAGTTCCTTCGGGGATAATGATGTCATTATTTGCAATCAAAATATAATCAGAATCACTTTCCAAAACCCCCTGATTAATAGCTTTTGGAAAACCAAGATTTTGGGAATTGGTTATAATTTTGAACGTTTCATTTTTGCTTGAGAGTTTTGAAAGCATTCCTGAAGTTTTATCTGAACTATTATTATCAACTAGAACTAGTTTATCTTTACAAGCCTTTGAATTTTCAAGTGAAGAAATAAATTGCTCGGTGTATTCCCAATTGTTATATAAAGGAACTATAGTGGATATGCTCTTGAAATTAATTTTTAACAAATATTGATAATTAATTCCTTCGTCATATAATGTTGATGTATTTAATCCGCAATCAGATAATAAATTAGTTACTTTTTCCCAAATTTCATTAATCAAGCCTTCAGTTGGTAAAACATTAGTTGCTTTGAAATCAGCAATATTACCGCCTAATCTTTCTACCATTTTAACAATACTTTTTTTAGTAAAAAATCTTAAATGAGTTCTGTCTAACAAGCCTTCATCTTGATATTCCCAATTTCCCTGAAGTAAATCCAGCACAACACTCCAATGTCTTACATTTGGAATGCTGGTAACAATTTCTCCGCCTGATTTTAGCTTTGTTTTAATTTCAGTCAGAATTTTTTCAGGATCAGTTAAGTGTTCAAGAACATCAGCAAAAATAATTGTATCAAAATACTTATCTGGCAGATTCTTCAAATTCTCTTCAATTGTACCGTTTAACACTTTGTCAATTTTGTTTCTTGCTTTTTGTGAAACAGCATCAACAAATTCAACGCCCCAAACTTCAGCATTAAGTTTTTGTTTTAACTCAGATGCCATTACACCTTCGCCACAACCAACATCCAGAATTATTTTTGCAGTTGGACTAATTAAATCCTGAATCTCCTGTCGCGAACGCTGATAATAATGTCCTCCTTCAATATTCGAACCAAACAGATCATTTATTTCTTTAACTGCTTTTTCTTTATTATATGAAATTAGATTTTCTTTCTTTTCAATAAAATTATGTCCTTCATTTTTTATTTCATCATAATGCTGGTGCCATAGGGCTTTTCTTTCTTCGGCATCGTAACGTTTTTTTCTTTCTTCAAATATTTTTTTGAGTCCATGTTCTTGAGAACGAATTGCATAATGACGTAAAATAAATGGTAAGGGATAAATTTTTCTTTCTAAAAACTCGATGTTATGTCCACCAGATTCCCAAAGATTAATTTCTTGTCCAAAATTCTTCCAACACTTCACCTGTATCTTATTATACTGATGTATATCTTTTGAGTAATGTGTCAGATATTCTCTCACATCTTCGCCGGCAATAAAAGAATCATCAATTGGTTTGAAGTCATAAATTTTGAAGTTGATTGCATTATACCCTTCAGAGTCAACTTTTTCTATTCCTTCACGTAAGTTCAATCCTGAAAAAGGTGCTTCTCTAAATTCATCAGCATCTGTATGGATATACCATCCATCACCTAATAGCTGACTGATTTGTTCTTTACGTTTTAAAATATAGCGCCAAGAGTATATATCATTAGGGATATCCATTCCTGATTCTTCAGGAAACTTTTCAATATGGACAACTCCTTTTCCTAAAAACTTAGATACCTGTTCAACTGTATTATCAGTAGAATTATGATCAATAAAATAAACCTGAATATCCTGTTCAACCAAATTTTTTACAACATGATAAATAACATCACCTTCATTATAAGCTGCTATTATTGCTGTAATTGGTAACATTTTTTTATCTTTCCAAGATAATTGATAATTAATATGATTTTCAAAGCTTAATTGTTCATCATATTTTTTTAATTTTTTAGACTCCATTAAATACTTATTCGCGTTTGCATAATCTTTCCATTTAAAAAATGCTTTGCAAAACTTTAAGAACAAGGAAGATTTAATTTCATTTAATGATTGTTCAGATAAATTTTTCCAGTCAATTTCCGGATAAAAATCTTCAAGTGAATAATTTGTAACCAAAAAATTGACGATCTTTCTTTCGAAAGATAAATCAGTTTTTTCGTGATAAATTGGAGATAAACTTCCTTCTTTATGAAAATGATGTAGATATAAAAACTCATTTAAATGGTAAAATTGAGCATGCTTTATTGCCCTGACCCAAAACTCAAAATCCTGAGCTCTTTTGAATTCTATATTATAAGGTTCAATTTTATTAAACAGTTCTTTTTTTATAACTGTACCACCATTTGCCAAAACCGGTCCTTCAATAAATTCAATCGGTGAAATTTTTCCATTAAATGTTTTATATATTACTTTCTGTTTTTCTCCTGAGTCACTGAAAACCCTAATATTATTGCAATAAATTACATCAACATCAGGCTGAGAATTTATTACTTCTGAATATTTTGATAAACTATTGCTCACTAATTCGTCATCGGAATCCAACCATAGAATAAACTCTCCTCTGGCTTCATTTATTGCTCGATTCCTAGTGGCTGGGGCACCAGAATGCTCTTTCTGAAAAGCTTTTATTTTACTATCAGTAAAACTTCTTATTACATCAATTGACTTATCAGTTGATCCATCATCTACTATTACAATTTCATAATTAGATATATCTTGATTTAATGCACTTTTAATACAGCGAGCAATAAAATTTTGTCTGTTATAACAGATTATACATATTGAAATTTTTACTCTGGTATTAAATGTAGAGTAATTTTTAAGTGCCTTTTCATACAATTGAATTAATTTATCATTTAACTTTTGAATATCAAACTCATTTATAGCAACTTCTCGTGCATTCAATGCAAAACGCTTACGCAGAGTTTTATCTGAAATCAAAGTATCAACAGATTCAGTA
>JBGRQB010000096.1:0-15616 GCA_041725875.1 Rhodothermaceae bacterium | reverse complement strand
CCTTCACATTCGCTGTATAAAGAAAACATATCCAAACGAACACCAATCGTAGTGATGTGTCTGATTATGCCAATGGAAGATGGGCACGCCTTGGGGGTGTTTTCTTAGGTGGGCGAACATGCGGATCAAAGGGCTTCACCCTTGAGAATGATTGTCGTTGGCTTTGCCCATCCTACGTTTATTCGATAGGTAATGCCGTGCCATACGTGTGTAGGATGGGCAAAGCGGAGCGTGCCCATCAATCGCATCGCTCACGGTGATTCATGTCCTTCATTGCTTGATACCCAATTCCTTGCCTATTCAAACCCGTTCGTTCTCTGTGTCTCTGTGGTTAACCCTAAGATTGGTCGTTCCCGTTGATGATGGGTATGCCTCAGAATGGTGGCTCACTTTGACGCATTGTTTTGCCCAAGGGTCATTACCCTTTAGGAGCTCAAAACAGGCTTTGCCCATCCTGCGGAGCGTGCCCATCAATCGCATCGCTCATGGTGATTCATGATCGATTTATCGTACCGTACCCGCTCCATGGGCAGGGAATGGGTTTTAGCGGCGCAGCCGCCTTCGTGTGCTCCATGCCCTTCATGGTTAATATTCTTTTCCAATTCTTGGGATCTGTTGTCTTTTCTGTGCCCTCTATGTTGCTTCCTTGTCACCAATCCGTTCTACCTGGCTCGTTCCATCAGCAGAAGCGTCTCCTGGTTCTGGTCCTTGTTGATGAATTCATAGGAGGCGATTCGGAAATCAGGGTAGGGCACAGACGCCGCCCAGGCCTTGATCTCATCCTGCTCGATCTTGCCCTGTGCATGACCGCTGTAGATGGCGATGGCAATGACACCCTTGGGGTGCATGATCTCCATGGCGGCTTGGATGGCGGGAAGGGATGTCTTTGCCTCGGTGGTCACAGGGGACTCGCTGGCAGGCAGATACCCCAGATTGAAGCTGAACGCCTTGATCTTGCCGTGCACCTCTTCGGGCAGCGCCTCTTTCATGGTTTCGTGGCCCTGACAGAAGAGGGTAATGGGAGTAACGACACCATCTTTCTCGATATTGGCCCGAGCCCGGGTCAGGGCCTCCTCTTGCACATCAAATCCGTAGACGTGGCCAGTCTTGCCCACGGTACGGGCCAGGAACAACGTGTCGTATCCGGCTCCGACCGTTGCATCCACTGCAATATCACCGGGTTTGAGAAATCGTTTGAAGGTCTGCTGGGCTATATGAACAATGCCTTGTAGGGACATATTTTCGCTCCAATTTTTGGCAAGCCAAAAATATTATGTACGTATAAGAAAAATTCGCTTTACAAAGTTTACACAAGGCTTATTATGTTTTTAACGAAGGTAAAAAACTGAATTGATTTCATTCTTTTTGCCCATTCATTTAAAACAGATCTCACCATGAGACGTTATATACCAGGAGGCCCACCATGAGAACTCAAACTACCCAGAACCAGCACAATTCATCCTCCATCGTTCGTTCCATCACCCGCTCCGTGAAAACCATCGTCAAAGGTCCGGGAGCCGTGAAGGTATCAATTTGTGAGTCGACAACTATTTCTTCCGGAACAATAACACAGGCATCAAAACGACATTTTTCCTGAGGAGTAACCTCTGGGTTATCCCAATAGATTCCTAAAACTTTTTTTGGTCCAATTAAATTTCTTGGCTCTGCCCATTGTACAAGTTCTCCAAAAGCTTGTGGGCAAGTCTGCATATAAGCTCCGATCTTTCTAAAATAAACCACATTATGTTCCGGTAATTCTCTGATTTCAAACTTCATTCTCTTTCTCCTTTGCTCTGTTAAAGAATTGATATTTAGTGAGTCAGAAGTATACTCAGATGTAAAACATAATGAGTTTCCGTTTTTGCGCAGATTGTTTCCAATCTTGCTATTTCTATATTCTGAGGGAGTTACTCCAAAATGCTGCCGAAAAGCACGGGCAAAATTTTGTGAACTTGAAAACCCTGATTCAATTGCTGTTGTGGTTATATCTTTAAAGTGTGTTGAGGTCAGACGGTTTGCCGCCAACTCGAGTCGGAGTCTGCGGGTAAACCCTGCAACGGTTTCACCTACAACGGCTTTAAATATTCTGTGAAAATGAAACATAGAAAATGAAGCTGATTTTGCAATCTCTTCCAGAGGCAAATCGCGTTCTATATTTTTGCTGATATAATTCATTGCCAGACAAATACGTTTTTTATAATCTGTTGTAACACACAGAACTGAATTATTTTTTGTCATTAGTCATTCCTCGAGGTAATTCTTTAACGGCGGCAAATTCGAAAAGTAAAAAACAAAAAGCAACAAGATATTTAACTAATTTTAAAATTTATATTCTATAAACGGAGTTATAGTTCTGATTTTTTCAAAATTAAAGCAAATTTGATTTGTATAACGCTGTTTTTGATAAAACTATTTTTTAAGTTTGTGACAGTGAAAAATATCCTTGTGAATTATGCAGACCGGTGATTATAAATTTGTAAAAAACCTGAATGAACGACTTGTACTTAATCTGATTAGAAGGCACGAAGTTATTTCAAGCTCTGATCTTGTCAGAATTACTGGTATGCGTCCGTCAACAATATTTAATATCCTTAAAGACTTTACGGAAAAAGATTTTGTAAACAATCTTGGAAAAGGTCAGTCAACAGATAAGGGCGGTAAAAAGCCTTACCTGTGGAGCCTTAAAAGCACGGCTGCTTATTCTGTTGGAGTGGAAGTAGATCTGAACAGAATATCTGCTGTTATTCTTGATTTTACAAACGGGATTGTTCTGCAGGAAAACTGGGAACTGGATGTTTACGGAGAGAGCAAAAAGATTTGCAGTTTATTGCGGGAAAAAATTGAAACTGTAATTACAAAATCAGAAATACCAATTGGAAAATTTTTGGGAATCGGAATTGCAGTGCCAGGCATAGTTGATTGCAAAGGGGAAGTAATTTTGATGTCGGAAGCTCTTTCGCAAACCAATATTGAAGTCTCCAAAGAACTTGAAGAATATTTTGATTTACCGGTTCTTGTAAGAAACGATGCAAATACAACAGCCATAGGTGAAAAGATTGCAGGAAGTGCCAAAGAAAGTAAACATTTAATTTCCGCTTTGATAAAAAGCACTGAAACAAATAATGGTATGGGAATTGGTGTTTTAATTAATGAGGAACTTCATCTTGGAGCCGCAGGAGCTGCGGGGGAAATAAATTTTTCACTCCCTTACTTTTCTGAAATTCTTAACAGCATTAAAAGCGTTATAAAGAAAAGTGAATATATTGAAAAGAATGTTTGTGAACGAAACAAGATTACAATCAGACTTTTAACAGAAGCCGCAAAAGAAAATGATATTGCTGCAGTAAAGTTTTTTGAAAGATTAGGATATTTTATTGGTAAGGGACTTGCAAGACCTGTTGCGCTTGTCAACCCGGATACACTTGTACTTGTAGGGGATTTAACGGAAGTAGGTGAAATTCTTAAAGATGCAATTCACAAGGTGCTTGATATGGAAATCCATAACATAAGCTGCAGTTCAATAAAAATAATAACAAGCAAGTTTGGAGATAAAGCAGTGGCAATAGGAGCTGCAGCAATTATTCTAAACGAATACTTTAAAGTTCCAAATTTGGAAAACAATAAACTTCAGGAAGGTTAAATGAGTAATTTTACAGCAAAGCCATATAAACTAAATAATACAATTCAAAATTATGAATGGGGAACCAGAGACAGTGAAGCATTTATTCCAAAGTTTTTAGGATTAGCTCCTGAAGCTGATAAGACTTATGCCGAACTGTGGATTGGTGCACATCCAAAAGCTCCTTCAATGTTAAGTTACAATGATGAAAATGTTTCACTGGAAAAATTTATTGAACAGTTTCCTGTAGAAATTTTAGGAAAGTCAGTTGCAGATAAATTTGACGGAAAGCTTCCATTTTTGTTAAAAGTTTTATCAGCAAGAAAAGCTTTGTCAATTCAAACGCATCCAAATAAAAAACAGGCAGAAGAACTTCACAAAAAAGATCCGGTTAATTATCCTGATGATAATCACAAGCCGGAAATTGCAATTGCAATAGATTATCTGAATGCAATTGTGGGATTTAAACCTGTTGAAGAGATCAAAAAAATATTTATTGACTTTCCCGAAATTGAAGTACTTACAGGAAAAGAGTTATTTAATAAATTTAACGAAACAGGTTCGCAGGAGAGTCTGAAAGAAATATATGGCAAAATAATTAATTGTAACGAAGAAGAGATAAAACCTGTTTTGCTTTTAATAAAAGAGAAAATTGAAAATAAAAACTCTCCTGAAGATTTTGAAAAACAATTCCTGAATGAATTTGGTGAATATGGTATTGATGTAGGATTATTTTCAATTCTTATTTTTAATTATGTAAAGTTAAAATCGGGTGAAGGAATTTTTACAGACGCAGGTGTTCCGCACGCATACCTTAAAGGAAATATCATTGAATGCATGGCAAACTCTGACAATGTTGTTCGTGCAGGCTTAACACCAAAGTTTAAAGATGTAAATACACTTTCCGAAATTTTAGATTACTCCACGGAGAAACCTGAAATACTTGGAAACATAAATGATGACGTTACAGAATATTCAACATCAGCTAAAGAATTTGAGCTGTCTGTAATTTCAGTCAAAAATGAAACGGAAAAAACTATTAATTCCGAAACGGTAATTATCTATCTGGTCACCGAAGGTGAATTAAAGATTTCTACCGATAACTCTGATTATACTTTTGTAAAAGGTGAAACAGTTTTAATTCCGGCGGCACTTAACAAGTTTTCACTTACTCTTAAACCGGAAGCAAAAGTCGTTCAGGTTGTAATCCCGAAATAATCAGGCAACCATAATTTCGGAATTATCAACCACTTCCAGATTTTCAAAATTGCTCCAGCGGATTTTTATAATAAATCCCTCAAAGCTTTTTAGATGAATGGTTGTTTCACCAACAAAAATAATTTCTCCGGCAGTGGTTTTACCACTTTCCGGAAAATTGTATATTGCTTTTGTACCAATTTCAAAATTCATAATAAGCCTCTTTTGTGATGTTCAAATATACATTATCAAAGTTAAGGGGATGTTAAGTCTGTTTTAAGTTAATGTTAAAGATTATAATTAAGAGGAAAGCAGATGAATTCTAAAAAACAATCTTCTGAAAATATTACGGAAACACCTGACAGCTTTAACTTTGATTTTTCTTTTGAAGAGTTTGAAAATAATGACGCTCCTCAGAACAAAAAACAAATGGTAGCGATGGTTAAAAAACTTCATCTTGCAACCGTAGATGTTATAAAGCTGATTAATCACTACAAGAAAATTTCTTTAGCAGGGCATGTTATTCCGGGTGAAGTAATTACCCAGCTTCAGGGAATGGCAAAACAATTAATCAGTACTTCTGAAAACCTTTCTGCAAAAGCCGATGCAATGGTATCAAATCTGGATGAGCAGATTGAAAGCACAAACAAGCTGATAAAGCAGGCAGAAGATATTCTTAACGCAAATAAGATTTGATGAATATATACGACAGATATAAAATTGTAAATTATCATAAGAAAAGAAAAGGGGGAGGCAAACTCCATTCGCTTGGCTGGCGCAGTGAAGAATCGCAATCGGCACGTTATGAAATTTTACGCGACATAACAGATTATTCAAATAAATCTGTTTTGGAACCGGGATGCGGTTACGGCGATTTTCTTTTCTTTTTAGAAGAAAAATATAAAAACTTCAAATACACAGGAATTGAGATGGTTTCAGGATTTATAGATGAAGTTCCTGAGAAGTTCAAAGAGAATTCAAACTACAATTTTATAAAAGGTGATTTTTCAAAACTTACATTTCCCGGTTATGATATTGTAGCTGCCAGCGGAGTTTTATCTTATTCGGTTTTTGATAAACAATATTATAAAAACATGATTAAAAAAATGTTCGATCTTGCTTCAGAAGCTGCGGCATTTAATTTCCTGGATCAGAAATTGTTCGGTGAACATCCGCTGTTAAAAGCGCACGATAAAAATAAATTGATTGAATACTCCCTCTCTCTTACACAAAACTGCAAAACGTTTGACAACTACCTTCAAGACGATGTAACAATTGTTCTATTTAAGTAAAATTACTTGTTAATTTCCTGTAAAGTTAATATTATTGAACCCGATAAAAGTTGATAGTGAATAATATCAGGTTTTAAAATGGTGCAACAGGAATATATACATAAAATAGGTAAAACAGCAGAACTTGCCGGAATTTCGGTTCATACACTTCGGATGTATGAAAAGGAAGGTCTGATAATCCCTTTTCAGAAAGAGAGCAAGCAGCGCAGATATTCTGAAAAAGATGTTGAAAGAATTTTATGTATAAGAAAAGCAATTAATGATGATAAGATGAATATTGAAGGAATAAGAAGATTGTTATCATTAATACCTTGCTGGAAAATAACTGATTGTCCGGAGAACCGAAGAAAAAAATGCGAAGCTTTTCATAGTTCTTCAAAACCTTGCTGGCAGACAGACTGCAAAAATGGAAACGATTGTGTTAACTGTACAGTTTACAGAGATTTTTGTTCAGGAGAGTCAGTTAAAAATAAATTAAAAGAATTGTTAGAATAACTTATTAATTGAGTTTCAGGATAAACGATAATAATTCAGAAATTCAATAATACGAAATGAAGCTGTACTGGGGAGAAACATCTATGATTACCATAGAAATTTGCGGAAAATATATTGAAGTTGATAATGATGGTCATATAAAAAACAGAGCCGATTGGAATGAAACAGTTGCTTCTGAAATTGCAAAAATAGAAGGAATTGAAGAACTAAACAATAAACACTGGCTGGTGATAAACTATATGCAAAAAGTTTTTGCAGAAAAGGGAGAAGCACCCAGTATCAGAAGAATTAATAAAGAAAGTGGTGTAAACACTAAAGAGTTTTATACTCTTTTTCCTAAAAAACCAATGAAAAAAGCTGCCCGGATTTCAGGGTTGCCAAAACCAAGAAGCTGTGTTTAAGGATAATAAAATGTCACAACCAATTGAAAAAGTTTCAATCATAATTTCCAAAGGCTCACTCGATGCCGTTTATCCTGGTCTGATAATGGCAAATGGCGCAAGAATGGAAGGAATTGAAGCTAATTTGTTTTTTACTTTTTTCGGACTGGAAGCAATTACAAAAGAAAAAATGGATAAACTAAAGGTTGCAACAGTCGGAAACCCGGCATTGCATATTCCTTCTTTAATCGGGGCAATTCCGGGAGTATCATCACTTGCAACCTCCAAAATGAAACAGGAAATGGAAAAACTTGATATCCCGCCCGTAAGTGAATTTATTGAAATGATATATGATGCAGGGGGGAAGTTGTTTGCCTGCAAAGCCACGGTTGATATGTTTAAGTTAAACAAAGATGATTTTTGTGATCAGATTGAGGGCATTATAACTGTTGGCGAATTCTACGAAAAATCTGCCGGAGCGCAAATTATATTTACCTGATTTTATCTTTCCTATTAAGAGTCAGACTTATTTGCTTAAATCGGATAAAATATCTAATTTTGATTAAGCAATCGAAAGGTATAAGCTATGGAAGCTCAATTAAACGTACTTGGAAAGAAACTGAAACCTTGTTCAACAGAACCGAGAACAGGATTTTACAGAACGGGGTGTTGTGAAACCGGTCCGGATGACATGGGATCGCACACGGTTTGTGTTCAGTTAACCGAGGATTTTTTAGTATACAGTAAAATGGTTGGTAACGATTTAAGTACGCCAATGCCGCAGTATGGTTTTCCCGGCTTAAAAGCCGGTGATCGCTGGTGCTTATGTGCATCACGCTGGCAGGAAGCATTTGAAGCAGGAAAAGCCCCGCTTGTTTATCTTGAAGGAACAAATGAAAAAGCCCTTGAAATATTAAATCTCGAGGACCTTATTGATAATTCCGTTGAAGTTGTTTCAGGCGGAGAAGTTAATCTGAGCAAGTTTGAAAAAACTAAAACAGATTAATATTGAAGCTTTTTTTAATTCCAAAATTAAATGTGCTGATTGTAAAATCTTCTTTTCCTGCAAACGGGTAGAAGTATTTATCTCTTCTCAGTGAAATAAAAAGTGTTCTCAATCCAAATTCTGCAAGAAAGTCAATTACAGGAAACAGTTTGGAATCGGAAAAAAGTTCCTGCAATCCGTATGAGAGTAATCTGGTTGATCCAAGTTCAAGTATACCGCTCACCAGACTCTTTCCAAAATTGCTTTCGGAACTGAATGATGTGTGAGAGTAAGATACATCGAGTTCAACGCCATAATCAAAAATAAACATTACACCGGCTTCTCTGTTCTTACCGGAGTAGGTTCTTGATTCTATATTTGTATTACTGAGATCAATTCCCGGGACGTCGATTTCGTATTGCTGCCAGATAGTAGCACTTCGGTTAAAAGGAATAATTTTCAGGAAATCGAAATTATATCCAAATCCTTTTGTTAAACCCAAACCATATCTGAAGCCTTCCGGGTTAAGTTTTCCTTCTTTATGATGCGTGTTAATGTCACCAATAAAAAACTTTAGTCCGTTGTAACTCAGAAAATTATGCGGATTGTTTTCTTCAAATGTATAAAAATCATTATAGGAAATTTGTAATTCGGGGATGAAAACGCTCTGGCTAAAATCAGGTGTGTGTTTGTATACAATCTCTCCGATATTGCTGGTAAATCCAAAGCTCAGACTTGTAGTCCGGTTATTGTATTCATCATCAATTCCGGTTACCCAGCTGTAAGTGTTGGTTTTATAGCGTACTTGAGAGTATGAAACAGAAACTAAAACTGCTAAAAATATTATATAACGAGTCATTAAATTTTTTCAATGTTAAATGAATAAATGGTAAAAATTTTCTATATACTCGTCCTTTTTTTTATTAACTGCCAAATATAATAATAATGGATGTAATTCAAAAACTCTTTGTAAAAGAGCAGGATTTATACACTTTATCATTTTTATTGTTTCAACATTATCGGAATAATTCAATTTTTCTACAGATTTAAATTGTATCTTTATTTATGAAAATTTTGGTTATTGAAGATAATAAAGCGCTTTCGGCAGATATCTGCAAGGTTCTCGGGGAAGAATCCTTTCTTGTGGAGACAGCTTTAACATTTTCCGCTGCTTCGGAAAAATTGAGTCTGTATAACTACGATCTGCTCATTCTGGATATTGGTCTGCCCGATGGCAACGGATTGGATTTAATTCCTTATACAGGAGAGAGCAAAGAAAATTGCGGCATTTTGATATTATCTGCAAAAAACTCAATTGATGATAAAGTAAACGGTCTTGATTTGGGCGCAGATGATTATCTTACAAAACCATTTCATCCGGCCGAACTTATTGCCCGTGTAAAATCTATTATCAGAAGAAAAAATTTTCAGGGATCTGATTTTTTAGAATTTAACGAAATTAAAATCGATCTGAAATCAGCTGAATCATTTGTAAATGATATTGAATTAAATCTCACAAAAAAAGAGTATGAACTTCTTCTCTTTTTCCTCTATAACAAAAACAGACTTCTCACAAAAGAAAATATTGCCGAGCATTTATGGGGAGACAGTATTGATTCGGCAGACAATTTTGATTTTATATATAGTCATATCAAAAACCTGCGTAAAAAAATGATAAACGCCGGATGCAAAGATTACATAAAATCAAAATATGGAGTTGGTTATAAATTTATTAGTGAATAGATAATGAATAAAAATTTCAAACTGTTATCCAAAACATCAATTGTATATATACTTCTCACATTTATTGCATTTTCGGCAACCGCACTTTTTATGTATAAGGAAATTGATAATTACCTGAACGATGAGGTTGAAGATCGTTTTCGTTTTATCGAACACAGAGCATATTCTTCTTTGCGGCGCGGTAAAAAATTAAAAGTAAACAGGAAGTTTCTGGAAGTTAAAAGGCTGGATAAAATTCCTGAAAAGCTTACTGAACCTGTTTATAAAGATACATTAGTGTATGATTCATTTCACGAAAAGGATAGTTATTTAAGAATCAAAGAAGTTGTAATCATTGAAAAAGGGAAAGCGTTTAAATTAAAAATGTATACCCGACTGGATGAGTTTTTAATTTTAAAAGATGCCGTGGCAAAAGTTATAATACCGGTTTTTGTAATTCTTGCCGGAATTGTGGTAATAATTAATTTTGCGTTATCCGGGTTTTTCCTGAAACCGTTTTATAAAATTCTGGAACAGGTAAAGACATATAAAGTAGGAAGAAAAAATCAGCTGCACAAAGTAAGAACAACAACTGATGAATTTATAAAAATGCAGTCATTATTTATGGGAATGGTTGACAGAATTGAAGATGATTACAGAAAACTGAAAGAGTACACGGAAAATATGGCACACGAGGTTCAGACTCCTTTAACTGTAATGCGAAATAAAGTTCTTGAACTTATGTCAGATGAAGAATTAATGAAAGAAAAATCAGTTGTGGTTAAAGCGCTTTACGATGAAATAAATCATCTTTCATCTTTGGGTTCAACTTTGAATTTACTTACAAAAATTGAAAATAATGAATTCAGAAATTCTGAAAAACTTAATACCGCAAATATTATCAGAGAACTGGCCGTTAAATATCAGGAGCTTGCCGGACTGAAAAAAATTGATTTTGAAGTTAACATAAAAGATGAACATTATTTTGTGATAGATCCCGAACTCTTCAAAATATTACTGGATAACCTGCTTAGAAATGCTTTACGCTATACAACAAATGAAGGTCCGATAAGAATTAACTCTGACGAAAATATAATCAGCGTTTCAAATTTTGGTAAGGAATTAGAAATTGATTCTGCAAAATTATTTGAACGATTTGTAACCGCCGACAACGGAAGTAGCTCAATAGGACTCGGATTATCTATTGTGAAAAAAATATGCGACCTCAACAATATAAGTATTAAATATAAATATGAAGAAAGCCAGCATATTTTTGAATTAAAAAACGATTGCAGAGGTAATTAGCAGATTTCTACAAATTCTCTCCAGATTTCTTTTTTAGTTTTGTCATTATTCACAAACTAGGGATAGATATGAGAAAACTAATTACTTGTTCTCTTCTGATATTTTTTCTTTTATCGCAGATTTCATTGGCGCAGCGAAAAGGGAAAGGAATGATGAGGGGAAATTTTCAGGGGACAATCTCCGGTACGGTGATTGACAATCACGACAAAAAACCTCTTGAGTATACCAATGTGGTAATCTTTTCAAAACGTACCAACAAAATGGTTACGGGAACAATAACCAATAAAGACGGAAAATTTAAACTCGAAAAGTTAATGCCCGGTATGTTTAGAATTGAACTAAAATATATTGGTTATGAAAAAGTGATTGTTGATTCTGTAAAACTTACTCCGAAAAATAAAAATCTGGACGTAGGTGAAGTTTATATTAAAAGAGCAGCATTTGCTACAGAGGCTGTGAATGTTACGGCTGAAAAGCAGGCAATACAATATAAGATCGACAAAAAAGTAATTAATGTAGATCAGGAAAGCACAACAATTTCCGGTACTGCAACAGATGTATTAAGAAACACACCGTCAGTCACGGTTGACATTGAGGGGAATGTCAGTTTGAGAGGAAGCACAAATTTTACAGTCCTGATTGACGGCAAACCAACAATTCTTGAACCAAGTGAAGCACTTGAGCAACTGCCGGCAAGTACCATTGAAAATATTGAAATAATTACCAACCCTTCTGCCAAATATGACCCTGAAGGAACCAGTGGAATAATTAATATTGTAATGAAAAAAAATAAACTTGCAGGCTTGTCAGGAGCCGTTAATGCAACTGTTGGTCTGGATGATAAATATGGCGGTGATGTAAAAGTTAATTACAGAAATTCTAATTACTCAATAGATTTTGGCGCCGACTATAACAAAAGGTATTCACCCGGTGACAGATATTCCAAAGATATAACTCAGTATGAAGGAAACACAACTGAGTTAATTAAAAACGGAACCAGCAGCAGAAGCAGAAAATCTTATGGTTTACAATTTGGGTTTAACTACAATATCAGTGATAACCATAATTTCAGTATTGGTGCAAGATATGGTGACCGTGATATGGAAGGTGATGAAACAACAACAATCACTGAAATCAAATCATCTGAAAATTCATATATAAGTAAAGGTGAAAGAAGCAGGGGCGGAGATTTTTACAGATTAAATTTCGATTATCAATGGAAGTTTAATAACCCTGAACATAAACTCGATTTACAGTTTCAGAAAAGTAACCGTGATTTTGATGAGTTGGATAAAACAGAATTGATTAATCTGGACAATTCAATTATTGAAGGATATTACAGTGAAGAAGGCGGTCCGGCAGATAACTACCGTGCAAAACTTGATTATATTTTGCCAATCGGTGAAAACGGAAAACTGGAAGCCGGAGCACATACGCAAAAAAGAAAAAGTGATGAGTTTAATAAATCATATCAGTACGACCCGACTGTAAACGATTATGTTACATCTGATCTGTACAGCAACGAAAGTATGTATGAAAGAAATATCCATTCAATTTACGGGTTGTATAAAAATCAAATTGGAAGCTTTGGTTACCAGTTAGGTATGAGAGCAGAACTAACCGACAGAAAAATTGCTGTTGAGGGTCAGGAAGAGTTTACATTTGACAGATGGGATTATTTTCCGACAATTCATTTCTCTTATGAAATTGAAAAACAGACACAGTTTATGGCAAGCTATACCAGAAGAATTGTTCGTCCGAGAGGCTGGTATCTTGAGCCGTTTGAAACTTATTTTGATGCATATAACGTAAGGCGCGGTAATCCCGGATTAGATCCTCAGTATATTAATTCAATGGAAGCCGGTGTTAATAAATTTACAAAATGGTTCTCTTTTTCTGCGGAAGCATACTATAGAGTTCTTGAAAATAAAATTGAAAGAATCCGATCGGTGTATGCTGAAAATGTATTCTTAAATACTTATGAAAACGTTGGAAAAAGTTACTCACTCGGACTTGAACTGATGTTCAAGTTCGAGCCCCTTTCATTCTGGTCATTAACCACAATGGGTAATGTATTTAAATATGAACAGGAAGGTGAACTCGACGGCAGATCTTTTGATAATGAAAGCACAAACTGGAACGCCAGAATTAACAGTGATTTTATGTTGTGTGAAACCACAAAACTTCAGATGAATATGTGGATTGACAGTCCGAGTAAAAATGCACAAGGTGAAAGAAAAGGGATTTTTGTTGTTAATGCTGCACTCAGACATGAATTCATCAAGAAGAAACTATTTGCCACATTACAGTTAAGAGATCTGTTTGGCGGATTTAAACATGAGTTTGAATCTTACGGACCGGGATTTCAATCATTTGCAGAATTCTCGAGAAAATCTCCAATGGTTACACTTACGTTCAGCTACAGATTTAATAATTTCAGAGACAGATCTAAATCTGAAAGAGAAGATATGGAAATGGAAGGCGTAGATTAGTTTATAACTAAAATATTTTAGATTCAAAAAAGTCCAAATACTCTTTGGACTTTTTTTATATTATCTATGTACAAATTAGCGCTTTGTTGCGATTGTAATCATAAAATGGAAATTGCTATATGAAAAGGAAAACCTTCCTTCTTTTTTTGATCTGTTTCGTTACATTGATTTTGGCAGATAGTAATGAAAAAGGAAAAGTTGATACTGCTCAATGGTTTCAAAATGAAATTACTCCCGATACATCTCTGGTGGATTCGCTGAATAATTTATGTTTTGAGTTAAGAGGAAGCGATCCGGCACGGGCAATTTTTATTGGTAAACGAGCTTTTGAATATGCTCATCAGATAAATTACACAAAAGGGTATTTGATGAGTCACAGCTTTATCGGGGTAAGCTACAGAAATATTTCAGATTATACATCGGCAATGAATTATTATACGAAATGTTTTTATCTGGCTGATTCTCTGAATGATCTGGAACAAAAAGCATATTCTTACAACAACATTGGTAATTTGTTTTTGTTACAACAAAAAGATTCACTTGCGCTCAGAAGTATTTTGAATGCAATGAAACTTGGTGAAGAAATTAATGATCAGAGAATTATTGCATATAGTCAGATTAACCTGGGCAGAATTTACGCTAATCTTGGTCAGTGGAAAGAATCAATTAAATATTTAATGCTTTCGGTTGAACGAAGAAGAAAACTTAATGACAGCTGGGGAGTGGCAAATACGCTAATTGAAATTGCAGAAGTATATATGCAGAGTAAAAGATATAATCTTGCATTAAAGACTTTTGACGAAGCAAAAGAGATTGCATTTGTAACACCCAACTCTGAAAGATTAATGTCTGAAATTTATAAAGGAAGAGGAATTGTTTATCTGGCAAAAGAGAGCTTTGCCAATGCCCGTAGAAATTTCCAAAGCGGAATAAACCTTGCAAAAGTTATTGATGACAAAAGAATGATTATGGAAAATTATCAATACTTATCGCAGATATTTGAACGTATGGATAAAAATAAGAAAGCAATCGATTTTTATAAAAAATATATAGATTACAAAGACAGCGTATATACAATTGAAACACAAAATCATGTTGCGCGTCTGGCAGTGCAGTATCAGACAAAAGAGATGGACAGCGAAAACCAGCTGCTGCGAAAAAATAATGAGATTCAGAATTTGCAGTTATCTCAGAATCAAACAATTGTAAATTTTTTGCTGGTGATAACGATTCTGCTTATTATACTTGGCGGAATTATCTTCACAAGATTTAGAGCAAAACAGAGAGTTGCCGGAATCTTAAAAAAGAAGAACACGGAAATATTAAAACAAAAAATGGAACTGGCAGAATTAAATGCCACTAAAGATAAATTCTTTTCAATTATTGGTCACGATCTGAGAAACCCTTTTGGAAGTCTGATAGGAAACACAGAATATCTGATAAGCGAGCTTGAAGGATTATCGATTGAAGAAAATAAACAGATTCTAAATGCAATAAGAAACTCTTCAAAATCAGGTTACGATTTACTGGAAAATCTTTTGATCTGGGCAAATTCACAACAGGGGAAAATTGTTTTTTCTGAAGAGAAAGTAAATTTAAAAGAGTTAGTGGAAGCAAATATTGATCTGCATAAAAATACGGCTGTGCTTAAAGATATTCATCTGCATTCAAATGTTGAAGCCGATATTGAAATAATTGCAGATGAAAAAATGCTTCACACAATTTTGAATAATCTGATTAACAATGCCCTGAAATTTACTTCTGAAGAAGGCGAAGTAAAAGTTAGTGCAGAGGTGCTGGAAAAAGAGATAGAGATTTCTATTAAAGATACGGGAACCGGAATGTCCAGTGATGAGTTATCACATATTTTCAAATTGGATAAAGATAATTCCATAACCGGTACGCATGGTGAAACAGGTACCGGATTAGGATTAATTATCTGTAAAGAATTTGTTGATGCACATTCAGGTCTGCTGAAAATAGAAAGTGAATATGGCGAAGGAACAGATGTGAAAATTATTCTTCCAATTAAAAATAGTTAAGGACTTCCTTAATACTTTTAACGCTGTGAAAATCATATTTGTTCATTACTTCGGAGTCAACCTGTTCACGCTTCCAGGTAGTTTTGT
>JBGRQB010000095.1:0-15915 GCA_041725875.1 Rhodothermaceae bacterium | reverse complement strand
CTTGAAGCAATGGTGGATCATGACAAATCAGATTTTTGTACCTCCTGTTTCTCAGGAAAATATCCTGTTCCTATAGACACAAACTTTGTTAAAGAAGAATATGATAAATAATGCAGTACAAATTTAAAGACATAAATACCGTTTCGAACTATATTAGTCTGCTAAGAGTATTTCTTGCTTTTCCGCTCTTTATTTTTGTGGATAAGTTTGAAGTATCTTACTCATACAGATTAATGGCGTTCGGGATGTGTATTCTGGCTTATATTACAGATGTTCTCGACGGATATCTTGCCCGGAAACTTGACCAGATTTCAGAGTTTGGAAAAATTATTGATCCGCTTGCTGATAAGCTGTGTATCATTCTTATAGTTTTTAAGCTCTATTTTGCCGGTCACATTCCCGATTACTATTTTTATATAATAGTATTGAGAGATGTCATAATTTTTACAGGCGGAATTTTTGTAACAAAAAAAATAGGATTTGTACTGCCTTCCAATATACTTGGTAAAGCTGCTGTTGTAAGTATCGGTTTCTTTATTATAGGTGTAATTTTAGGTGCAGATGCTGTTCCTTCTATATACAACATTCTACTTTATTTAAGTATATTAATGAGTTTTGCCTCTGTAATTGGATATGCTTACAGAGGAATTGAAGCAATAAAATGGAAAAAAAATGAAACTATTCAAGAATCTTAATTTTAATAAACTTAAAGACGGACTTAACAAAACGCGCGATAAGATTGTTAACCGAATTACCGAAACAATCAGCGGAAAAGCAAAAATTGATGAAGCAACGCTTGATGAACTTGAAGAAATTCTTGTTACCAGCGACATCGGTTTTGATACTGCAATGGATATAATTGAAGAGACCCGAAAAGAGCTTAAAAAAGAGAGTGACCGCAGCGGTGTTAATGTTGTAAACGTTATAAAACGTGAATTAACAAAAAAGCTTCAAGAATATTCTTCTGAAAATGAAGAGATTGACACTGAAAAATATAAACCTTATGTTATTTTAATTGTTGGTGTTAACGGTGCAGGAAAAACAACAACAATTGGTAAACTTGCTCACAATTATAAAAAGTCGGGCTTAAATGTTGTTATCGGTTCTGCTGATACATTCAGAGCAGCTGCAAATGAACAGCTCGAAGTATGGGCGAGTCGTGCCGGAGTTGAAATTGTTGAAAGCACCTCTGGTGCTGATCCTTCTTCAGTTGCATTTGAAACTCTGGAAGTTGCCAAACAAAAAAACGCTGATGTAGTTTTAATTGATACTGCGGGCAGACTTCATACAAAAAACCACTTAATGAACGAACTTAACAAAATAAAAAGGGTTCTTGCAAAAGTTCTTGATCACGCTCCAAACGAAACTTTTCTAGTTCTTGACGGAAATACTGGTCAGAACGCACTTATTCAGGCAAGAGAGTTTGGAAAAGTTACAGATATTTCAGGATTGATAATCACAAAACTTGACGGAACTGCCAAAGGCGGAATTATTTTCCAGATTTGCGGCGAAAAGGAAGTTCCGGTTAAATATATAGGTGTTGGAGAGGGAATTGAAGATCTCCAGACTTTCGATGCGCAAGCTTATGTAGAAGCTCTGTTTGAAAAAGATTCAGTTGAGGAACAATAGCAAACTCTGTTTGTTAAAGAAAGATAACAAAATTTCAGGTACAGTTATGTTAATGAAAAAACCAAAACACAGAAGTTTCGATTATGAACCAAGGTTCTACGATCCTGCAAAGGATGAAGTTGAAAAGAAAAAAAATAGACTCAGCTTCCGTAGTTCAAGGATGAGAAAAAAAGGTAAATCAAACGTGTTTTTGATAGCCTTAATCCTGTTGGTTTTATATTTTATGATAAATTATGGCGGATTTTAAGACCCGGAATTTTTCCGGGTTTTCTTTTTCAGGGCACTGCAAGTATCCATTCACAAATAAACAAATCATTTTCATTTCGTTTTATAAACACATCAAAATTAACCTTTTTAGACTAAAAACCGGTTAAATATTTTTATTTCTAATATTTTGAGATTTTATTCTTGACTTTTAAAGCTTATTCGGATTAAGTTTAAATAGATATAAAAATAAATATATCCTCATAATTTTGGTTTAGAGATGTATTTATTTCAGAATTTTTAGTCTGATTAATGGAGGTAAAATGAACGGATGTAAAACTATCTCACTAATAAAACAAGGCGGGTTTGAAGTAAGAGAATCTCTTTGCGGTAAAATATATCTGATAACACCTTCGGCTTTTATTACTTACACAAAAGACACCTTTATCCAATTTTCCGTTGAGCTTGACGAATGGCTCGAAAAACATTCTGTAAGCAAGTTCTTAAAAGATTTTCATTTCGGAAGATGCGGAATAACGGTAAAAATAACTTCGGCAGAGTTTGATCAATTTTATGAAGTAATTACAAAAGCTGTCGGTCATCTGATTCCGTTAATCAAATACGCTAAAGATATCTCATTATCTCTTACAAATCAAAAACAAGGTTAAGCATGAATAAAATATTTTTACTCTTTTTTATCACTTTCACAACACTGTTTGCAGGTAATAATTTGCGAATCTTTTCCGGTAAAATCACTTCGGCAGAAAATGGTGAACCGCTTGCAGGAGCAAATATCTATATTATGGGTTCCACAATTGGCACTGCAACAGATGGTGATGGAAATTTCAAAATAGTGAAGCTTTCAGAAGGGAAGTATAAAGTAAGAATCAGTTATTCCGGTTATGAAACTATTGAAAAAGAGATTATCCTCGGAAGAAATAATGTTGATATTCAAATCCAGTTAAAAGAAACTGATTACAACCTGGACGAAGTTGTTGTTACGGGAACAAAGACAGCAAAGAAATTGAAAAATTCGCCAATCCTGACTGAGTTAATTTCAAGAAAAGCAATTGAAAAAGCAGGCATTGTAAATGTAAAAGATGCTCTTGAACTTACTATGCCCTCCATAGAATTTAACCAGGATGCCCACGGAGCCAATATGAAGCTTCACGGACTGGGAAATGAATATGTACTCTTTCTGGTTGATGGTGAAAGAATTGCCGGAGAAACAAGTGGTAATATCGATTTTAACCGACTCAACGCAGGCAACATTGAAAAAATCGAAATTGTAAAAGGTGCTGCTTCATCTTTATATGGTTCAAATGCAATTGGCGGAGTGATAAATATTATCAGCAAAAAAAATAAAAATCCGTTTGATTTGCGTCTGAACAGTCGATTTTCCGATAACAATGAAAAATCATACAGCTCTGTTCTCGGAGTAAACTACGGCGGTGTCAGCTCAACCACAATGTTTAACCTGAACAGCTCGGATGGTTATGATCTGACTCCTCAGACTCCGACATCTAAAACTCAGGAAAAATTTGAAGACAAAACCATAAGTCAAAGATTCGAGTTTACTTTATCAGAACAGATTAAATTTATGATAAAGGGATCTTATTATGTCTATGAGAGATTTGACGAGCGCCCCATTCCTGTTCATCCCAAAAACTACAGCTATACTTTTGGTGCATCAGCTGATTATTTCATAAATAAGGATGTTTCTCTAAAAGCAGAATGGCACAGCGATCAATATAAAAAATATGAAGTGCTTGAAAGATTAGATGACGAAGAAAAAGAAATTTACGATCACAATTTTAATAATGTCCGCCTGCTTTCAACGTACAAACTGAACAGCGAAAATATCCTCACAGCAGGATTTGAATATTTTGACGAAAACCTGAAAACTGATCGAATTGAGGGAGGAGATAAAAGCGCTTCCGATTTTGTGTTTTACGCACAGGATGATTTTAAATACAGCTCAATGTTGTCATTTATTGCCGGATTAAGAGTTAATAATCACTCTGAATATGGAACACATTTTTCACCGCAGATTTCAGCTTTGTACAAGTTACTTCCGTTTAATCTTCGCGCTTCTTACAGCAGAGGTTTTAAAGCCCCGACAATAAAAGAACTCTTTATGGATTTCGATCACTTTGGAATGTTTTTTATCAAAGGAAATCAGAATCTGAAACCGGAAACTTCAAACTACTATTCACTTTCATTAGAATATCTTGGCGACTTTATGAATTCATCAATTTCATTTTTCAGAAATGATCTTGATGATATGATTGCCACGGTTCAGGATATAGATAACCCGAATATTCAAAATTACAAAAACGTTGCAAACGCTTTTACACAAGGGGTTGATCTGCTTTGGAAAATGAATCTCGGTTACGGATTTTCATTAACCGGCGGCTACAGCTTTCTTGATACCGAAGATAAATCAACCGGACTTGAGCTCTGGGGCACAAGTAAACATTCAGGCGTTTTACGACTCGGATATTCTTACAGAATTAAAGACTACTCACTTTCATTAAATCTGCATAACAAAATGAGCGGAACCAAAGTATTTGAAAGCAAAAACAATGATGGTGAAATAGATAAAACAGAAAGAGCCGGATATGCTTTATGGAAACTGACTCTGTCACAAATTTTATTCAAAAATTACAATATCACTTTAGGGGTAGATAACCTGTTTGACTACACTGATAATGTTCATTTCACGGTTACAACTCCCGGAAGAAGATATTTTGCTTATATAAACATCAATTTGAATTCAAACTTATTCAATTAATACAAAGGAGTGAAAATGAAAAAATTTATACAATTATTCTTAATCGCAATGATGTTTTCTTTTGTAACTGCACAAGAAAAAACTGTTACAATTGACGCAACTAGTTTTACTGACTGGGTTTATTTCAGCTTTGAAAAAGGAGATACATTAAGCATAGTTGATCCATCAACATCAGATCAATGGGATCTTGCATTAATGCGTTATCATTTCAGAACCAACGGCGGATCATCAGGCAGCGGTCAGGCCGGAGTTATTGATCTTGGTGTTGTTGATTTTGACGGCGTTAAGCAGGCTCAGGAATCAGGCTATGTTGTTGATGATTCAATCAGCATTTACAGTATGGCAACTCATACTTATACAAAAATTCCCGGTAGTGCAGTTCTTGAAACCTGGGTTACAAAAGATATGACAACTATGCCTCCGACTTATTCATCAAAAAATAAAGTATTCCTTGTTAAAACCGCTAAAGGTAAATATGCAAAATTGATTGTTGAAAATTATTATAATGATCAGGCTATTGGCGGACACATAACATTTAAATATTTTTACCAGCCAAATGGTTCAACATCACTTGATGTAACAACAGGCATAGAAGAAACTGTAGTGCCGACAAATTTTACTTTAGAGCAAAATTATCCTAATCCGTTTAACCCGATGACTACAGTTGATTATTCACTTACTGAAAGAATGAATGTTAAAATCAGAATCTTTGACATTACAGGAAAAGAAGTAGCTTCATTGGTTAACAAAGAACAGGAAGCAGGAAACTATTCAGTGAAATGGTCGGCAACTGACAAATCAGGCGCACAGCTAGCAACAGGAATCTACTTCTGTGTTATGTCTGGTGGAAACAATGAAACATTCAAAGTAATCAAAATGAGTTATATAAAATAAAATGAAAATTAAAGTTTTACTATTATCAGTTCTTTTTCTATCAGTACTACATGCCAACAATGTCATTTCCGGAAAAGTTCGCTCGTATGAAACGGGCGAGCCGCTTTCCGGAGCAAGTATACTTCTGCTTGGAACCAATCGCGGAACAACAACAAATCACGACGGTAATTTCAAACTTGAAAAAGTAAAGCAGGGAAAACATTTAATTCGTGTCAGTTATTTTGGATATAAAACAGAACAAATTCAAATTAGCCTACCGCAAGATTCAAACAAACTTTTTGAAATCGATCTGGAAGAAAGTGCTATTGATCTTGACGAAGTCGTTGTTACCGGAACCAGAACAGAAAAATCACTGAAAAATGTTCCTGTATTAACACAGGTTGTTAATTCCAAAAAAATTGAAAACCTCGGAGTCTCAACTTTACAGGAAGTTTTGGAACAGGCAATTCCCGGAATCGATTTTTCGCAAGATGGTTTTGGTACAAGTATGAAAATGCAGGGGCTTGATGCCAAGTATGTATTAATCTTAATTGACGGAGAAAGACTCGCAGGCGAAACAAAAGGTAATATTGATTACAATCGTCTCAATGCCTCAAATATCGATAAAATAGAAATTGTAAGAGGTGCATCATCTTCGCTGTACGGTTCAAACGCCATTGGCGGAGTTATTAATATAATTACGAAAAGAAATCTTAAACCTTTTGAACTTGTTTTACATTCAAAAATTTCAAAATATAATGAATTAAATTATGGTGCAAGTGCAGCTTTTAAATTTGGGAAGTTTTCATCTAACACCGACTATACTTCAAAAAGTACTGAAGGATATGATTTAATTCCTGAATCTCCAAACAGCTGGACACAGGAAAAATTTGATGATTTTACAATCAGACAAAAATTTTCTTACAAAGCATCTGATAAAATTGAATTTTCTGCAGGCGGACGCTATTATCAGCACGAAAAATTCACAGCGTCATCCAGACCGGTTCATCCGAAAAATTATGATTATGCATACAATCTGAAATCAAAAATAATTTTTGACAAATCAGATAATCTTAATCTTTCCTGGAGTAGTGACAGATTTGAAACTTACGATGTTCTGGAAAGAAAAAATGATAAAGAAGAATTAACCTATAAGCACAATTACAAAAGTGCAAAAGCCATATTTAATTATAAATTAGTTGAAAAACACTTTCTAACATCAGGTGTGGAATATAATTATGAGAGTCTGCTTACCTCCCGAATTGAAGGGAAAAATAAAAGCACATCAAATGTTGTATTCTTTATGCAGGATGATATAACTTTTTCTTCTTTGTTTACAGCCATTGCAGGAATCAGAATTGATAATCATTCTGAGTATGGCACAAACGTAACTCCCAAAATCTCTTTACTCTACAGATGGCTTCCTGTCAATTTAAGATTCTCTTACGGAAGAGGCTTCAGAGTTCCGAGTCTGAAAGAAAGATTTATGAACTTCGATCACTTCGGAATGTTTTACGTGATGGGTAATGAAAATTTGAAGCCGGAAACTTCAGATTATTTTTCACTCTCAGGAGAATTGATAAAAGAGAATATCAATTTGTCGATGACACTTTACGCAAACGATCTAACAAATATGATTGATGCAAAATGGGATCCTGATGACGACAGCATAATTCGTTATGAAAATGTAAACAAAGCAAGAATTTACGGAACCGATATTTTACTGAAAGTTGATCTTGGAAAACGCTTTGTAGTATCAGGCGGATACAGCTTTATTGATGCACTTGATAAAACAACCGATTTACAACTCTGGGGAACAACTCATCACTCAGGAAGGATTAATCTTGAATATAGTTTTTTGAAAAAAAATTACTCGGCACACATAAATCTTACAGGCAAAGTTTATGGTGAAAAAACCTTTGAAGAAATTGATTCTGATACAAATCAGAAAAAATCGAGAATTGAAGATCCATACTCATTATGGAATCTGACTCTTAATCAGAGAATACTCAAAAACTATAATCTCATTCTTGGTGTGGAAAATATCTTCGATCACACAGACAAAATAAATATGAGAACCATATCTCCCGGCAGGAAATTTTTTGCCGGAGTTAAATTTTTATTTGAATATTAAAACAAGGAATAAAAATGAGCAAAAAAATATTTTTCTATCTAAGCATAGTTTTAATACTATTTACCTTTACTGCCTGCTCGGATGACGACAATCCCACAGAACCAACTACACCGACAGTTGAACTGGTAAGCAAGACAGTAACATTGAATGTTAAATCATATACAAAATGGGTTTACTTTTCCTTTTCAAAAGGAGATACAGTTTCTGTTACAGACTTCAAAAACTCAAATGACTGGGATATTGCTTTTCACAGAAATAATGTAAGAACCAATGGCGGACAATCAGGTAAAGGAATGGCTGCTGTAGCTGATATGGGTATGAAAAAATTTGAAGAAGTTGTAACTGCTCCAACCAGCGGATATGTAGCAGATGAAACAATAAAAATTGTTGAAGATATCTCTGGCGGGTTTCCTCCTCCAACAGTTGACGTTCCGGGTTCTATAACTATGGGAACTTCAATAAAGTTTTCAGGTCCGCCACCTTCATACGATCCTAACAATCATATTTATGTAATAAAAACTGCTGATGGAAAATATGTGAAATATATTGGTCTGAATTTTTATGATGACGGCGGAAATTCAGGCGCGTTAAAATTTAAATATTTATATCAACCTGACGGGAGCAAAAACCTTACCGGAAAATAATCTTCACGTCAGAGAAAAAACTGGAAAACACAACAGCAATGAGAATTATAAAAAAAATATCGAGATGGCTGCATAAATATTTAGGATTAGTAGTAATACTTTTCCTTATCTGGATGAGCATCTCCGGAATTTTATTAAATCACCCTGATTTAATAAGTAACATTTCCGTTCCGGGATGGCTTATTCCCGATGAATATCACTATACAAACTGGAACCGCAGTGCATTGGTAACTGTGGAAAAATCTGAAACTGATGAAAAACTTCTCTTTGCAGCAGGGAAGTCAGGTGTTTGGAAATCCACAGACGGCGGTTACAGTTTTGAGAATTTGGTAAAAAACGGTTTTCCCGAATCTCCATTTAACAGAAAAACATATTCCCTTTATTTGCACGAAACTGAAACCGGCAAAGTTTTATTAGCGTGTACAAATAGAGGATTATACTTATATGATTTGGAAAAAGATAAATGGGATAAACCGGAATATGAAAACAACAATGAACGTGCTGTAAAAATTCTAAAAAGGGATAATAAACTTTTTCTTTTTACCCGATCGGCTCTTTTTGTTTCAGATTTGAATATCAAAAACTTAAGCTTTGAAAAAAAGAAAATGTTCAGAGAAGCAGGAAAGGAAAAAGTCTCTCTGATCAAGTTATTTTTTCATCTGCACGATGGAAGCGTCTGGGGCTTACCCGGAAAGCTTCTCTTTGATCTGGCCGGAATCATAATGATATTTTTATCTGTATCAGCTTTTTACATCTGGTACTTTCCCGGTAAAAATAAACTTATGACCAAGTTAAAATTCAAAAAAATCTTTCGTGGAAAAGCTGACACAATGAATTTTATGTGGAAGCATCATCTTAAACTTGGAATCTGGTTTGCATTAATTTTAATTCTGATAACTTTAACCGGATTTTTTATGCGTCCGCCCGCAATGATTTTAATTGCTCGCGGTTCCATTGACACAAAATATTATCCCGGATTTTTATCAGAAAATAAATGGGAAGACAAAATCAGAAATGCAACTATCAATCCGCAGAAAAATACTTTTGTGCTTGATTGCACAGACGGATTATGGGAAGGAAATATCGATTTATCTCAACCATTTCAGAAGATGAAATTACCGATAAGACCATTCCCGATGGGAGCAACTGTTCTTGAATATAAAAACAATAATTTGATACTTGGTTCATTCAGTGGATTGTTTTCTGTCAACACCCAAAACAAAATTTTTGATATGGTAAAAAAAGAAGAAGTGAAATTTGCACCTTCTTTTCGTCCTGCCAAATATATGATTACCGGCTATCACAACTCTGAAAATCTTTCACTTATTTTTACACATGGTCAGGGAATGATTTCGGGTGATAAAAAACTTTCAGGTTACAGATTTAAAATGCCTGATCAGTTAAGAGAAAATTTCTCAATGTCACTTTGGAACGTTTTGTTTGAAATTCATAACGGAAGATATTTCAGATCTCTGCTCGGCTCATTTTATATGTTGCTGGTTCCGCTTGGCGCTTTGTTAACATTAATAGTTTTACTGACCGGCATTGTTGACTGGCTGATAATAAAGCTCAAAAAAAGGAGGAAATAATATGTTGCTTATTCTCGTTATATTATTTCTTTTTTCAGTTGCAACCTGGTTGCTGAATCTGTCATTAATAGAAAAGAAACTTAATGTTGTATTAAACATAATTTTTCTGGGTGTAACTTTTGTTTTAACTCAACTAACTGCCTCTGAAATAAACACAACAAAGTTTTCTGAACTTCTTTCAAGTTACGAACTGATGGCAGGAATAGCTGCATATCAAATTGCGGAATCACTGATTAAATTTATTTTAATAATACAATTAATAAATGGAAGATTATCTAAATCTTCAAACCGTTTTTTAAAACTCCTTTCACTAACTCCGCCTGTTGTATTTCTGCTCGGATTACTTGCAGTGGAAATTTTCTTGTTTAACAACATCCACGGATATTCATATCTGCTATTGGCTGTTATATTTTCAACAGCAGTTATGGTGTTAGGTATTGTTGGTTATTTTTTAACAAAAGCAATTATAAAGCAATGGGAATTACGAATAGAATTATCAGCTTTAATAACTCTTTTTCAAATTGCACTTGCAATGTTTCTGCCTGTACTGTTACTCGGAATTGATTTAAACGGAAAAAAAATTGAATACAATTATTTATCAACCATATACACAATAGTTGTAATGTTATTTGTTTTAGGTTCAGGTTATCTGAACCATAAGTATGGATTTGGAGAAAAATTATGGAAACGATTAACAACATTCTTTACCTGATATCAACCGGATTGTTGATACCTGTGATTTTGATTTTAATTTTCTTTTTTATAAAAGCCCTTATGCTTATTGGGCAGTTTTACGGAATTTATATAAACCGAAAACGATTCACTCAAAAGTTTAACATTCTTATTTCTGATGCTGTAGTAAGAAAATTTGATGAACTTGAATTAGAAGATTCTGCATCTCTAAGTAATTTATGTTCGAAATATCTTAGAAAACTACTCGATGCAAACTGGCAAAAAATTCACTCGGAAAAATTTCTTGGTGATATGGAAACTGATATTCAAAAAGAACTTGAAAAAACTAAAATCATTATGCGTGTCGGACCAATGCTCGGTTTGATGGGAACATTAATTCCAATGGGACCGGCACTTGTCGGACTTGCAGCAGGTGATATGGATATGATGGCAAGAAATATGCAAATCGCTTTTTCAACGACTGTCGTAGGTGTATTTATAGGCGCAGTCGGTTTCATCATTGGTGAAATTAAAAAGAGATGGTTTATAGAAGATCTTAAAAATTTGACTTACCTTTTTGAGCTTGCCAGTGAAAGTAAAATAAATCAACCTGAGTTAAATATGCAGGTAACTCATGAAGTATAACTGGATAAATAAATTTGATGGCAGCGATAACGATCCATTGTCAGGAATGGCTAATCTGTTTGATGTGTCGATGGTTTTTGCAGTTGCACTAATGGTTTCTCTTGTAACTTTTTTGAAGATGAATGAAGTTTTGACTCAGGAAGAGATGACAATGATTAAAAATCCCGGTAAAGAGGATATGGAAATCATTGTGAAAAAAGGTAAGAAAATAGAAAAATATAAAGCTTCAAACAAAACTTCAGGCGGTGACGGAAAAGGCAAAAAAATTGGTGTCGCTTACCAGCTTGAAAATGGTGAAATAATTTATGTACCGGAATAAAACAAACTCAATATATAAATATCAACTGATGAAAAAGGTTAATATTAGATGAAAAAAATTATAAAAAAAATATTACTGATTTTGCTGGCTGTTATTACTGTTTCAGGAATTTATTTTACCTATTCAGTTTATATAGCTCCTACAAAAATCGCATTAATAAATTTCAACGATCCTTTTTATGCTGATATAATTGAAGCAAATGATAATTCATTTATCAGCATTGACAAAATAAAAGTAAAAGGGGATGGCCTGCAATCACTTAATTCCTATGATGCAATATTTGTTTTTGGAATGGGATTAAGATTAAACGAAAAGCAAAAGCAAATCTTTAAAGAAGCAGAAGAAAACGGTGTTTATATCTATCTTTATGCAACTTCTGCCGGATTGAAATTATCAAATCTTGGCGGTGATGATTTAGCTTACATTGAAAAATGTATGATGAACAGCGGTTCTAAAAACTTTGCAAAGATGTTAAATTACTCGAGAAGAATTCTTGATGGTAAAACTCTTTTTTCAGATGAAGTAACCGAACCTACGAAAATTCCTACTAACTTTTATTTTCATCATGGCGAAGAAGATATTTTCACAAACTATGGAGAGTATCTCGACTTTTATAAATCATCAGGAAAATATGATCCTGAAAAACCTCGTGTGTTATTGGTTACAAGTAATCTCGGACCCAAAACACCTAATAGTCGCGGACCGGCAGATGGTTTGCTAAAAGAAATGGAAAGCAAAGGTTACAATGTTTTCCCGATAGCAGGATTTACGAAACGTTTCCAATTTATAAAAGAAGTTAATCCTGATCTTGTTGTGCATATTCCGCACGGGAGATTTGCTGCAATTCAGGCTGATTCGACATTAAAATATTTAAGAGATAACAATATCCCGGTTCTTTGTCCAATAATAATTTATGATGATCACGACAAATGGGTTAAAGAACAAAAAGGTATGTCGGGCGGATTACTTTCACAAAGTATTATTGCACCTGAACTTGATGGTGGAATTGTACCCTATGTAACAGCTGCTATGTACAAAAATGAAAATGGCTATATGATTTATCAGTCAATTCCAGAACGCACAGCAACATTTGTAAATATGGTTGATAAATATATTCGTCTGAAACAAAAACCAAACAAAGATAAAAAACTTGCAGTGGTTTATTTTAAGGGTCCGGGCTTAAACGCAATGGTAGCAGCCGGATTAGAAATTTCCCCATCTCTGCTAAACATGTTAAAAGAGCTTAAAAAAGCAGGATACACAACCGGAAAACTTCCTTCAAACTCAAAAGAACTTTATAAACTGATTCAAAAAGAAGGCAGAGTTTTAGGGGCTTATGCAAAAGGGAAGATTGAAGAGTATTTAAAAAATGGAAATCCTTCACTGGTTCCTGCTGATTCACTTTCAAAATGGATGAAAGAAGATTTACACCCTGATATGATTACAGAAGTAAAAAATCTTTATGGTGATTTACCCGGAGATTATATGAATGTAATTAAAAACGGGAATGATTATATAGCTGTTGCTAAGGTACAGTTTGGTAATGTTGTTCTTGTTCCTCAGCCAATGCCGGCAACAGGCAGCAATGAATTTCAACTTATTCACGGAGCGCGCAAAGCTCCGCCATATCCGTATCTTGCAACATATTTCTGGATTCGCAATCAGTTTAAAGCAGATGCAATTATGCATTTCGGAACTCACGGAAGTTTCGAATTTACTCCCTGGAAACAAGTTGGTTTATCAAACTATGATTGGGCAGATGCGCTTCTTGGTGATTTACCGCACGGTTATTATTATGTGATAAATAACGTTGGTGAAGGAATGATTGCAAAAAGAAGAAGTTATGCCGAACTGGTAACACATCTTACTCCGCCATTTGTTGAATCTGGTTTGGAAGATAAAATGGCAATTCTGAATTCAAAACTTAATGAATATCTTGCAACAAATAACATAAAGCTAAAAGATAAATACACTGAAGAAATTAAATCTCTTATGATGCAAAACAATATTCATAAAGATCTAGCTATGGATGATTTTGAAAAAAGGGAAATGGTTAAAGATGATTTCGATAAACTCGAAACATATCTGCATACTGTGGGAAGGGAAAAAATTCAAAGTGGTTTATATTCGCTTGGCGAACGTTACACTAAAAAGGAGATCATTGAAACAACAAGGATGCTTGCCGTAGATCCGGTTGCATACAGTATGGCAAATCTTGACAAAATGAAAAACAAAATCACTCAGAAAGAGATTGATGATGTTGTTTATTTTGATCAGCATTACAGAAAAAAATCGTTGCAGATGATTGATGCAGTTCTTAAGAAAGGTGTATCACCGGAAAAATATATTTCAAAAACGGATCTGCAAAAACTTGATGAATGGAAACAGAGTCAGAAATATAAAGATGAAAATGTTTTCTTTGCATCAATGATGTTGATGTGGGAAGCAACAATTGACAATCTTGGAAATGAGAAAGAAAAAGTAAAAAAAGATGAAAGTAAAATTAAAGAACTCGTATTAAAAATTGCTCCTTATGATGAAAAGAAAAAACTTATCTTAGAAACAAAGTCAGATGAACGTTTCAAAAAAATAACTTCACTCAGTAATCCGCGTACATTAAACAAAGCACGAAAAATGGCCAAATTTATTCCGGCTATGAAAAAGCAGATTGAACTTGCAGCTGCTCCGGAGATTATAAAACTGGTTGCGTTAATGCAGAATGAAGAAAACCGAAAACTGACTTACCAGTTTTTATCTGATGAAGATTTAATGGAAAGTATCAAATCGGAAAAAGAGAAAATTGAAAAATCGATTATTGATGATATGTTTGTCACATCAAAAAAGGAAAAACTCTTTTTAATTTTTAACGGAAAAGATTTTGCAAAACAAATTGCAGATTACTCCGAAGAAAAATTAAATGAACTTAAACTGACTTTCAAATTTTATCAGGATAATATAAAACTGGCTGATAAAATTGAAGAAAGTTCTCCTGACAGAAAAGCTTTGAAAAAAATTCTGACAGGGGATCAGGCTCTTGTAAAAATTAAAGACTCAGAAAAAGTTATTGATAAAAAACTAAATGCAATCAAAGAAAAGAAAAAAGAATATTTCACTGCGCTGGATGATTATTGGACAACATTAAAATCGATCCACAACTATTATGATGCGTTAAAATATTCTCCTGATAAAGAAGTTGAATCAATTATAAATGCTCTTAACGGCGGTTACATAAAACCATCTTCAGGCGGCGATCCGATATTTAATCCGCAGGCAATTCCGACCGGGAGAAATATGTATGCCATTAATGCTGAAAGAACTCCGACTGAAGAAGCCTGGAAACTTGGTGTTGAAATGGCGGATCAGATTATAGAAAATCATAAAAAGAAAAATGGTCAATATCCGCGCAAAGTGGCGTACACGTTATGGGGAGGAGAATTTATCAGAGGACAAGGCTCAACAGTTGCACAGATTTTTTATCTGCTTGGCGTAGAACCTGTAAGAAACGCAGTAGGAACTGTTCAAGGTGTGAAACTTATTCCGTCTGAAAAACTTGGCAGACCAAGAATTGATGTAATGGTTCAAACCTCAGGACAATTCAGAGATTTTGCTGCCTCACGTATCTTTTTAATAAATAAAGCCGTTAAAATTGCTTCAGAGGCGGAAAATGACAAATACCCAAACTATGTTAAGGATGGAACACTCAAAGCCGAAGAAGTAATGAAAACTAGCGGACTTTCACCAAAGGATGCGCAACTTTACTCAACAAGCAGAGTTTTTGGCGGAGTTAATGGAAATTACGGAACAGGAATTATGGGTCTGGTTGAAGCAGGTGATAAATGGGAAGATGAAAAAGAAATTACTCAGCAGTATCTACAGAATATGGGGGCTGTATATACAAAAGATAACTGGGGAGCGTATATTCCGGGTGTTATGGAAGCAGCAATTCAGAATACCGAAGTTATAGCTCACACAAGATCATCCAATACCTGGGGTCCGATTTCACTTGATCACGTTTACGAATTTATGGGCGGATTAAATGCAACAATTCGTCAGGTAACCGGAAATGATCCATCTGCATATTTTGTGGATAACAGAAATCGTCACCACGGATATGTACAGGATGCAAAAGAAGCAATCTGGGTTGAAGCAAGATCGACATTATACAATTCAAAATATATAAAACCTCTTACCGAAGGCGGAGCAAGTTCCGCAGAAACCTTTGCCGAAAGTTTTAGAAATCTCTACGGCTGGAATGTGATGAAACCAGCGGCTGTTGACGGAGAGCTTTGGGATGGTTTATACAACATTTATGTTGAAGATAGTAAAAACCTAAATCTCAAAAGTTTCTTTGAAAAAGAAAACCCTTATGCATTGCAGGAAATGACTGCCGTAATGCTTGAGACTGTCAGGAA
>JBGRQB010000094.1:0-16092 GCA_041725875.1 Rhodothermaceae bacterium | reverse complement strand
TCATTATTGTAATTTGTGAACGGATCATATTTGTACGGAAGATTACAAAATGCAATAATATCAGTCAGCTTAATGTTCAGGAATCTGCTGTTATTATTGCATTGTGTAATCTTCCGTACAAATATGATCCGTTCAGAAATTACAATAATGCTCTGAAAAAAAGAAACCAGATTATGTACAATATGGTTCGTGCAGGATATCTTCCTGAAAAAGAATATCACGAACTTAAAAAACTTCCTATTACGCTTACTAAGAAAAACAGTCTGTCAAAATTCAGTAATACCATTGCTCCTCACTACATTGAGCATTTGAGAAAAAAACTTGAAAAGCTTAAAGGAGAATATGGTTTTGATTTGTATGAAGACGGATTGGTGATTCAGTCAACACTTGATTCAAGAATACAGAAAATAGCCAACAAAGTTGTAAATAAACATATTTCCGAATTTCAGAAAAAATTTGATAAGCACTGGAATTGGGAAAAGCATAAAGATATTCTGGATGATATAGTTATCAGAGATATAAGAGGAACACCCTCTTATGTAAATGCAAAAACTTCTCAGGAAAAAGTTGCTGTTATAAACAGATTAAAAAAAGATAAAACTTTTGTCGATTCCGTAAAATCAAGATGGGGAAAAATTGAAGTCGGATTTATTGCAACTGATGTAAAGACCGGCGAAATTCTTGCAATGGTTGGCGGAAGAAACACGAGTGACGGTCGCGGCTGGAACCACGTAACACAAATTCGTCGTCAGCCGGGCTCGGCATTTAAACCAATAGTTTACTCTGTTGCGCTTGATAATGGATTGTATCCGGCTTACCCGATTTTGAATCAGCCATTTGAAATTGATGGCTGGAGACCTGAAAACTTCAACAAAAAATATAGCGGTTTTATGACTATGAGGGGCGGATTGAAACAATCTAAAAATGTTATCAGTGCCAGATTGATTGTTGAAGGACACGCTCCGACTTACCAGGTTAAGCAGTATGCAAAAAAAATGGGTATCACCACAAATGTTCCGCCATATTACTCAATATCACTTGGAACCGCAGAGGTTTCTCCAATTGATATGGCAGGTGTTTACGGAACCCTTGCAAATAAAGGAATTTACACGCAGCCATATTCGCTGAAAAATATAACTGACAAAGATGGAATTTTAATAGAAAAGTTTGTTCCTGAAACACGCGAAGCATTATCAGAATCAACATCCTATTTAATGGTTGATATGATGCGCGATGTGATAAAGGAAGGAACAGGAATAAGAATTTGGAGTCAGTACCAGTTTTTACGTGACTGTGCCGGAAAAACAGGAACAACGCAGGATTATCGTAATGCCTGGTTCTGTGGATTTACACCTCAGATTGCCGCTGTTGTGTGGGTAGGTTTTGATGATGAAAGAATCTATTTTGACGGACCTGGTTCATACGGACAGGGAGCAAGAGCTGCAATGCCTATCTGGGCAATGTTTATGAAAGAACTTTACGATACAATTGAATTTCCGGAAGAAAAATTTGAAATGCCGATGAACGGTGAAATTTCAAGAGTAGATTTTTGCGATTATTCAATTTATGAACTTGGTAAACCTAAACTTTGGTCAACAGATTGCGACGGTATTAAAATTACAGATTTGGTGAAAACAACAGATGCACCAATGTTTTATAATTCAAGAAGGGACACAAGCATAAATATATTTACCAAATATATGGGATATGATTCAACTTCTCACGAGGCACTTGAAATCAGAGAAATTGATTCAACCAAAGTAGAAAATTAATTGGAGAAAACGAGTTATTAGCGGTAATATGGAAGCGGCATTTATTGAAGCCGAAAAAATAGCAAAAAACCATTACGAGAATTTTCCTGTAGTTTCTCTGATGGTTCCGAAAAATAAAAGAAAATATCTGGCAGTTATTTATCAGTTTGCGCGCACCGCAGATGATTTTGCCGATGAAGGTGATGAAACCTCGGAAACAAGATTGAAAAATCTTGATAACTGGCTGAATAATTTTAATGCCTGTCTGGAAGGAAATTATGAATCAAATTTCTGGATGGCTGTGCACAATACCATTAACTCAAACATTATACAGCCGGAAAATTTCAGAAATCTTATTAGCGCGTTTAAGCAGGATGTTCAGAAAGCCCGCTATTCATCTTTTGATGAATTAATAGATTACAGCAAAAGATCAGCAGATCCGGTTGGCAGACTCGTGCTTGAATTACATAGTATTCACGACGAAAAACTGAATGAATTTTCAGATATGATTTGCTCTGCTTTGCAGTTAACAAATTTCTGGCAGGATGTTGCCGTAGATTTAAAGAAAGACAGAATCTATATCCCGCAGGAAGATCTGGAAAAATTTAATGTATCTGAAGAAGATTTATTTAATCATAATTTTACCGATAATTTTCTTGAACTGATGAAATTTCAAATTGAAAGGACACGAAAAATGTTTGACGAAGGAAAAAAACTGATTGACTATCTGCCCGGAAAATTGAAGTTTCAGATAAAATGGACAATTTTAGGTGGTGAAAAAATACTATCTCAAATTGAAAAAATTGACTATAATGTTTTAGCAACACGCCCGAAACTTTCCAAATATAATTACCTGTTTTTATTTGTAAAAGCCCTTTTAACAGCATAGAATGAACTCAAACGCACAAATAATAGCCAGAGAAAGCAAAAGCAGTTTTTATTACGCATTTAACCTGCTTGGAAAAGAAAGAAGCGAAGCAATGAATATTGTTTACGCTTTTTGTCGTAAGACAGACGACATTGTTGATGAAGAACAATTTTCAGTTGAAGAGAAAGAAAAAAATCTTGCCGACTGGAAAAAGGAATTTGAACTTGCATTAGAAAAGAATTCAGATGATAAACTGCTTTCAGATCTTACAGACACAATTTCGAGATATAATATTTCTTCACAACCTTTTTTTGATTTGATCAGAGGAATGAAAATGGACCTTGAAAAAAATCGTTTTCAAACCTTTGAAGAAACAGAAGAGTATTGCTATTGTGCCGCATCCACTGTGGGATTAATGTCTGTGGCCATATTCGGATACAAGCACGATTCCATTCACGAATATGCAGTAAATCTGGGAAAAGCACTTCAGCTTACAAATATAATAAGGGATGTTAAGACTGATACAAAAATGAACAGAATTTATCTCCCTTTGGAAGATTTTGAAAGATTCGGATATACCGAAGAAGAGCTTTTTAACGGAGTTTATAATTCCAATTTCTACGAGTTAATGAATTTTCAGGCCGAAAGAGCTCAAAAATATTTTGATAAAGCTGATTCATTACTTCATCTTGAAGACAAAAAAAATATGTTCGCTGCTCAGGCAATGCGCCATATTTACTACAAACTTTTAACCAAACTCAGAAATAACAAATTTGATATTTTCTCTCAAAATATTAATGTTGATAAAAGAGATAAACTATTTATCGCATTAGGTACCTGGTTTAAATATACAATGTTGTATTAAATGAAAAAGACACTTATCATCGGTGGGGGATTATCAGGATTATCAGCTGCTGTTGATCTGCTGGAAAAAGGATATCAGGTAGATATTTATGAAACTACCAGAAATCTGGGCGGCCGTGCCAGATCATTTTATTATCCGGAGCAGGATCAACTTGTTGATAACGGACAGCATCTTCTGATGGGGTGTTACGACTATACAATAGATTTTCTGAAAAAAATTGATGCGCTTGAAAATTTTGATTTTCAGAAGCAACTTCAGACTAACTTTGTAGATTCTACCGGTAAAGTTCATAGCTTAAAAGCTGTTTCGGGAATTTATCCTTTAAATTTATTGATAGCCGTTCTGCGATACAATTTTTTGAGTTTGAGTGAAAAACTAAAACTTGCGAAATTTTTTGTAAAGCTGATTTTTACTAATCCGGCAAAACTTGAAGGAATATCAGTCTTGGAATGGCTGCACAGTAATAGCCAGAATGCCAATATTATCAGTGGTTTGTGGCATTTGCTTGCCATTAGTGCATTAAATGTTAGTCTGGATAAAGCACCTGCAAGTCTCTTTGCAAGAACACTAAAACAGATGTTTTTGCGGGGAAATAAGTCGGCAACGCTGGTAATTCCGGCAAAATCACTTACCGAAGCCTTTTGCAATCCTGCTGAAAAGTTCATTTCAAAACATAAAGGTCGGATAATTAGAGGTCGTAGAATAACTGGTATTGAAATTGATAATAGAAACGTGATTACTGTAAAAGCAGGCAGTAAAGTTCTTGAAAAGTATGATCATATAATTTCAGCGGTTCCGCCAAATATACTCACCAGGCTCCTTCCTGGAAAGAACAACAAATTATTAAATGAAATAAAATATTCGCCGATAATTAGTGTGAACATTTGGCTGAAAAAGAATCCTTTTAAGGAAAAATTTTACGGTTTAATTGATTCGGAAGTTCATTGGCTTTTTAACCACAATAAATTTGTCAGTCTGGTAATAAGTTCTGCCGAAAATGTTATGAAGCTGACAAAGGAAGAGTTAACGAAGTTTTGCAACAGTGAACTTGAAAAATATTTTCCGGATTATAAATCGGAATTTATGCTTGATGTAAAAATTATAAAAGAGAAAAAAGCCACTGTAGTTCTCGATTTTGAAGCTGAAAGAATTAGAAAAGAAATTAATTATGATCTGAATGATTTCTATTTTTGCGGTGACTGGACAAACACCGGCTTACCTGCAACAATTGAAAGTGCTATCAAAAGCGGAAAACTGGCTGCTGAAAAAATAATTAATAAGATTGTCTGAAGGAATTTATGAAACAGGAAGTAATATCAGCAAAATTGACAGATCGTCAGGCGAAACTGGTAAAAGAAGTTATCGAAAACTTTAAAGAGCGTAACAAAAAAACAAAGATAAGCGGACCCAAATTTGGTAAAATTGCCGATGCGATTCTGATGAGCTTAAAGATTGATGAAAATCATTATATCGATTTCATAAAAACAATGCTTGGTAATGATATAAATATTCTGTTTACGAAGAATACAAATCCTAAAACAAAAAAAATAGTTGAAGAGTTTGAAGAGAAACGGAAAGAGGCTGAAATTCGTAAAAAACTTCGTAAGGCAGAAGAAAATCGTTCAGTTGATAAACCTGTCGTCGATCAACAGCAAAATACAGACAAACTTATAACTATTAAGCAGGTTGAAAAACTTGTTGAGCTGGGTAAATATCAAGAAGTACTCAGAATATCAAAATCCATAAACTGCATACCCAAAGTTGTAACATTTGCTTCCGAATCAATTGGAGAGGCTGCCCGCAATTTGATAGAAGAGCTGAGGTTTGACGGATTAAGTAATAAAAACAAAATAAATGATGCAATAACGAAATTGGTCTTAGTCGCAGCTGATAAAAGTCTGCGAGTAACAAATGATATAAGTATCTTAAAAGAAGCCGGGCAAGCAGCAATTGAACTGGCGGCTTCAAACTACGAAACCGTTGACGAACTTATTAAAATTTGTAACAATAATGCGCTTCATCATTCAGTAACTATAGAATCTGCTGTAAAATTTGCCGAACTTGTATTTGCTGATCCCGACTATTATAAAGATGAACTTGATATCGCAGTCAGGAGTCTGAGCGTTAGATGGATGAACATCGCTTTTGATGTTGCCAGAAGAGATATGAACGAAGAAGAACTAGAAAAATATGAACAACTTATTGATCATATAGAGAACAAACGCTAGTCGGTTTCAAACTCACCAAATATTTTCTGCTTTTTTATTTTTAAGCATACCTTCGTATACTAAAATTTTTGTATCTTTGATTCCTAGATATAATATTTATATTTAGAGAAGGAACTTCATTTTGAAAAAGAAAGTCAAGTACATTTTTGTTACAGGCGGCGTTGTATCTTCATTAGGAAAGGGCATTTCGGCAGCATCACTCGGACTACTACTCAAACTCAGAGGCTATAGTGTAACTATCCAGAAGTTTGATCCGTATATTAATGTGGATCCCGGAACTATGAGTCCGTTCCAGCACGGAGAAGTTTTTGTAACCGATGACGGAGCCGAATCAGATCTTGATCTCGGACACTACGAGAGATTCCTTGATGTTAATATGTCAAGAGCTAACAATACTACTACTGGTCAGGTTTATAACCATGTTATTACAAAAGAAAGAAGAGGCGATTACCTTGGAGCAACAGTTCAGGTTATTCCTCATATTACAGATGAAATTAAAAGAAGAATGAAACTTCTTGGCGAAAGCGGGAAATATGATGTTGTAATTACTGAAATAGGAGGTACTGTTGGTGATATTGAAAGTCTGCCTTTTATTGAAGCAATGCGACAACTTATGGTTGAAGTGGGAAGAAAAAATGCAATTGCAATTCACGTAACACTTGTTCCATACATTAACGCTGCCGGCGAAATGAAAACAAAACCAACGCAGCACAGTGTAAAAAAACTTTTAGAACTTGGAATTCAGCCGCAAATACTTGTTTGCAGATCTGAGAAAAAGTTGAAAAAAGAATTCAGAGAAAAAATTGCTCTGTTCTGTAATGTTGATACTAAAGCAGTATTTTCTGCTTACGATTGTTCAACAATTTATGAAGTTCCTGTGGTATTAGGTAAACAAAATTTTGACAGAGTTGTTCTAAATATGTTGAAGTTACCTGATATTACTATTGATACGGAAGTTTGGCACAATTTTGTACAAAAAGTTAAGAAACCCGAAGGGGAACTTACAATTGCAATTTGTGGTAAATATATAGATTGTCGTGATGCTTACAAATCTATTTCAGAATCTTTTGTTCATGCCGGTGCTGAAAATGAAGTAAAAGTTAATCAGAAATTTATCAGTACCGAAGAGATTGAAGAAAAAGGTGTTGAAGAAACCTTGAGCGGTTTTGACGGAATTTTAATACCCGGAGGTTTTGGTGACAGAGGAATTGAAGGTAAGATAGCTGCTGCACAATATGCCCGTGAAAATAAAATCCCTATTCTTGGAATTTGTCTGGGAATGCAGTGTATGGTAATTGAATATGCAAGAAATGTTTGCGGTATTAAAAAAGCAAACAGTGCCGAGTTTGTAAAAAATCAATATTCAGTTGTACACATTATGCCTGATCAGAAAAATGTGAAGGAAAAAGGTGGTACAATGAGACTCGGAGCATATCCGTGTAATTTGAAAAATGCTACCAAGTCAAAAGCAGCTTATAAAAAATCAAAAATATCCGAACGTCACAGACATAGATACGAAGTGAATAACAAGTTCAGAACGCAACTTGAGGAAAAAGGACTTATAATAAGTGGTGAATCACCTGACGGACGCCTTGTTGAAATGGTTGAACTCAAAGATCATCCCTGGTATGTAGGTTGTCAGTTCCATCCTGAACTAAAATCACGTGCAACAAATGCTCATCCACTATTTAGAGAGTTAGTACGTGCTGCAAAAGAATTTAAGACTGAAAAAGAAACAAAATAGTTTAATAAAAGCATTGGCATTATTTGTAATCTTTACGGGTATTGCCAATGCTCAGTTATTCAAAGATCCGCTTCTCCTGAAAGGATTGGAAAAAGGTTACAATTTCCATTTTGAAGAAGCAGGTGAAATTTTTGATTCATACACAGAATCAAATTCCAATTCGCTTAAAGGCCAATTCCTTAAAACAAAATTGAAGCTCTGGAAGTTTGTCGGTTCCCGATCTAATGAAGCTTTTACAGATTTTTCCAATTCTAACGAAATTCTGATTAATGAACTCGATCAAAAGCTTGATGATGATCCGGATAATATTGCTCTTAATTATATGATCGCATCTTCTTATACTTCCAAAACAATTGCTCTTTCTACAAATTATCAGATAGTTGATGCGTTTTGGGCAGCTAAAAAAGCAATGAGTTATCTGGAAGATCTGATTGATGATCACCCTGATGTTGTTGAACCATATCTCGAGCAGGGAATTTTAACTTATGCGCTGAGTTATGTTGAAGGTGTTGCAACAGTTGCTCTTACATTAAGCGGAATGGATGCTGATAAAGAAAAAGGTCTGGAACTGTTGCTAAAAGCAAGCACAGGAAATCTTTACTGCAAAGTTGAAGCTTCTTTTTATTTGAGTCAGGTCTTATCTGAATATATTGCCGATTATCAGGGAGCAATAGATTATCTTCTTCCTGTTTCTGAAAAATTCCCGGATAACATTTTGTTCGCATTTCAGCTTGCTGTTCTGCACACAAAAAATAATGAACTTGAAATGGCCGGTATTTTACTTGATAAAATAATTTCAGGTGATAAGGAAGTTTTTCCTCAAACAAGAGCTTTTTCAAATTTTCTTAAAGGAGATTTACTGCTTAAAAAAGGGGATTATGCGGAATCTGCAAAGTATTTTGAAGAATTTCTCGCAAAATCGAATGATGTTAATTTTTCCTCAAAAGCTTATTATAATATAGCTTTGTGTCATATGTTTCTGGGTAACAAGTATGCTGTGCAGAAAAATCTGGCTTCTACAAATCTGGGAAATCTGGAAAACGGAGATGACAAATTTGCAAGAAGAAGGAGTCAGTTATTGCAGAATTCCGGTTATAATTCTGACATAATTAAACTTTTACGAGTTGAAATTATTCTGACCTGCAGTTTGTTTGACAAAGCTGAAAATGTACTTACTACAATAAATTACAACAATTTATCAGGTGATTTTAAGTCGGTTTACAATATTTTTAAAGCCGAAATACTTCTCGGGAAAGGGAAATTTCCTGAGTTTTATAAGCTCGCGGCTTTGGTTCTTAATACAGATATTGAAGAAGAATCCTGGGTAATTGCCAAGGCAAATTTACTTATTGCCGAAATGTATTTTGAGCAGAAAAACTATGCAAAATGTGACGAGTTTTTGGATGAAGCAGAAGATGAAAACGAGTATGATTTTGTTGCAGTTATTTCGGGCAGGATAAATAAAACAAGACTGGCTTTAAAGAATCGTAATTATAGATAAAATATAGACTTAAAAGATTTATTTAATCCATCATTTCATTGATTTATTTTCCATATTTCAATATCTTTCAGCTTTAAAATTAAGGTGTTATGATAAAAATATCTGTATTTGTTTCCGGTCGCGGTTCTAATTTTGAAGCAATAATGAAAGCCATCACAAATTCACTTAAAAAAGTGGAAGTTTGTGCTGTTGTAAGTAACAAATCTGACTGTGGCGCAGTGAAACTGGCTGAAAGTTACGGTATTCCTGTCTATGTTGCTTCCGATTCGGGTAAAACAGGTACGGTTTCCTATCATAACCTGTTGGAAATTTTGAAAGAAAAACAAATTGATTTAATAGTTCTTGCCGGATTCCTGAAAAAAATTCCGGATGAAATGATTGATGAATTTTCAAACAGAATTGTCAATATTCATCCGTCGTTATTACCTGCTTTTGGCGGAAAGGGAATGTACGGATTGAATGTTCATAAAGCTGTATTTGAAAAATCGTGTATGGTTTCCGGACCAACAGTACATTTTGTTGATAAAATATATGATAACGGCAAAATAATAGCTCAGGAAGCTGTAGATATTTCAAACGTAAACTCTCCTGAAGAAATTGCTGCAAAAGTTCTTCGAGTTGAACATAAATTACTTCCTTTTGTTATTGGAAAAATTTCCGAAGATAAATTAAAAATTAAAAACAATCGTGTTTATTTGGAAAATTAAACGATAGGATATGTTGTGAAAAAATATGCTTTAATAAGTGTATCTGACAAAACGAATTTGGTAGAGTTTGCTTCGCGTGTTTCAAAATGTGGTTATGAAATTCTTGCAACCGGAAATACTGCAAAAATTATTTTAGAAAATAATATTAGTTGTACAAAAGTAGAAGATTATACTTCTTTTCCCGAAATCTTTTCCGGTCGTGTAAAAACTCTTCAGCCAACAATTTTTGGCGGAATCTTGATGAGAAGAGATGAAGAAAACGACATTAAACAGGCAGAAGAAAATAATGTACATCCTATCGACATAGTTTGTGTAAATCTTTATCCTTTTCCTGAAGTTGTTAACAGAGAGGATATTGATCTTCAGACAAAAATTGAAAACATTGATATTGGCGGTCCAAGTTTAATAAGAGCTGCTGCTAAAAATTACAAATATGTTTCAATTTTAACTAATCCTGATCAATACGAAGAGTTTTTAACCGAACTTGAAAATAATGATGTAACAGCCGAGACAAAAGCAAAACTTGCTTATGCGGCTTTTTCTCACACATCATTTTACGATACATTAATTGCCAATTATTTCGAAGAGCAGTTTAACCAGCCCAAAACAGATATCAGAATTAATCATAAACTTCAAAACGAATTGCGTTACGGAGAAAATCCTCATCAGAAAGCTTTTCTGTTTGGCGATTTTTATGATAATTTTGAAATTCTTCACGGTAAGGAATTATCTTACAACAACATTGTAGATTTTGCAGCAGCAGTTGAACTTGTTAATGATCTTGAAGCAAATTCCTGTGCAATTGTAAAACATACAAATCCTTGCGGCTGTGCAACTTCGGATAATATTTTATCTGCTTATGAAAAAGCTTTAAGCTGTGATCCTGTTTCTGCATTTGGCGGAATTGTTGCACTTAATGAAACTGTTGAAGCTGATTTAGCAGAAAAATTAAATGATATTTTCCTTGAGATAGTTGCTGCTCCGGCGTTTACCGACGAAGCTCTTGAAATCTTAAAGAAAAAGAAAAACAGAAGACTTGTAAAAATCTTGAAAAACGATTCAAGTACATACCAGTTTAAATCTATCCCTAGCGGAGTTCTTGTTCAGGATAAAGATAATTCCAAATTATCTGATGAAACATTAAAACTGGTTACAGAAAAATCTTACACGGAAGAAGAACTTGCAGAATTAAAATTTGCATGGGTAGTGTGTAAACATACCAAATCAAATGCGATTGTTTATACAAAAAACAGAACTGCAATAGGAGTTGGTGCCGGACAAATGTCACGTATTGATTCAGCTAAAATTGCAGCTGCAAAAGCAAAAGAATTTGGTCACGATCTAAATGGCGCGGTTGCAGCCTCTGATGCTTTTTTCCCGTTTGCAGACGGACTTGAAGTAATTGCAAAAGAAGGAATAAAAGCTGTAATTCAGCCCGGCGGTTCTGTAAGAGATGATGAAGTAATTGAAGCAGCAAACAAAAATAAATTAACAATGTTATTCACCGGAATCAGAAACTTTAAACACTAGAGGACCTATATGGGGTTATTTAATTTCTTTTCAACCGACGTTGCAATTGATCTTGGAACAGCTAATACATTAATCTACGTAAAAGGGAGAGGAATTGTATTAAATGAACCATCAATTGTGGCTTTTGACCGTAACACAAAAAGAATCATTGCATTGGGTAACAAGGCCAAAGAGATGCAGGGAAGAGAGCACAGGGAAATAAGGGTTTCCCGACCAATGCGTGACGGTGTTATTGCCGACTTCGAAATTGCCGAAGGTATGATCAGAGCGTTTATCAAAAGGAGTAGTTCCGGTGCTATTTCCAACAGAAGGATAGTTGTTGCTGTGCCTAGTGGTGTTACAGAGGTTGAAAAGAGAGCTGTGCGTGACAGTGCAGAGCATGCTGGTGCAAAAGAAGTTCATCTTGTTGCCGAACCAATGGCTGCTGCAATTGGTGTGGGAATTGAAGTTGAAGCCCCTGTCGGAAATATGATTATCGATATTGGCGGCGGTACAACTGAAATAGCTGTTATTGCACTTTCCGGTATTGTTAATGAAGAATCTATCCGTATTGCCGGTGATGAAATGAACAATGCAATTATGCAGTTCTTCAAGAAAAATTATAACCTCCTTATTGGTGAAAGAACTTCCGAAGCAATTAAATGTGAAGTTGGTTCTGCGGTTCCTCTTAAAGAAGAAATTACAATTCAGGTTAAAGGACGCGACCTTGTTGGCGGTGTTCCTAAAACTTGTGAAGTAAGTTCTGTTGAAATTCGTGAAGCATTAAACGAAAATATTTCTCAAATTGTTGAAGCTGTTAAACAAACTCTTGAAAGAACTCCTCCCGAACTTTCGGCGGATATTCTTGACCGAGGTGTTATGTTAACAGGCGGCGGTGCTTTGTTAAAAGGACTTGACGAAAGAATTAGAATGGAAACAAATCTTCCGGTACACGTTGCAGAAGATCCGTTAACAGCAGTTGTACACGGAACAGGAAAAATTATAGATAACTTTAACAAATACTCAAAAGTATTTATACGTAACAGAAGATATTAATGCGGAATTTTTTTAATAAGATAATAGCAGATTATAAAGAGTACATTATACTGGTTGTCTTATTGCTGATCAGTCTGGGAGCAATCTCCCTCAATGAAAAATCAGGTATAAGAAAAATTCGTACCTATGCATTCGGAAGTTTTGCATTTCTGTCAAACATCACACATTCTTTTGGTGATATTTTTGTTGATGATTCCGAACTTGCCGCTTACCGTAAACGCAATGCCGAACTGATGCTGCAAATCAACCAGCTTAGAGAGTTTGGGATTGAAAATAACGAGTTAAAAAAACTTTTAGAGTTTAAAGATACAACTTCATATCCGCTGATTCCCGCAACAATTATTTCTAAATCGGTTTCAAAACTAAGTGGTGATTTTATTGTTAATTCCGGAAGAACAGATTCTGTGAAAATCGGGATGCCTGCAATTAATCATCAGGGACTTGTAGGAATTGTTGTGGATGTTTCTGAAGATTTTTCCGTAATCAGAACTCTTCAGAACCATAATCTGAAAATTGCTGTTGAAGATCAGCGAAGTGGTGTTAACGGGGTTTTTAACTGGGACGGCAAAAAGTTTTCTATCAAAAATATTCCAACCACATACGATATTAAAAAAGGGGACAGAATTGTTACTTCTGCTTTTAGTACAATTGTACCGCCTTCTATTCCCATTGGTATTGTTGCCGTTAAAGATGAAAGTCTTTCCGGAATATTAAGCAATGTTGTTATTCAGCCTTTTGTGAATTTTAATAGTCTGAAACATATTTTTATTCTCGATATTATACAGAAAAAGCAAATAGATTCTTATGAACTAAACCTAATTACAGGTAATTAAATTAATGAACTTGAGATTATTTTTACCTCTGTTGATTTTTATTCCCGTTGCTGTTATTCAGCTTACCATAATTCCTTTCTTCTCTTTTGATTTTATCGTACCGGATCTGGTACTGATTCTTGTTGTTTATTTTGCTTTGCAAAACGGACAAATATACGGCTCTATTTTCGGGTTTACAGTCGGGTTACTTATGGATCTGATTAGCGGCGGATTAATTGGAAGCTGGATGTTTTCAAAAACTCTTTCCGGATTTTTAGCAGGATATTTTTACAATGAAAATAAAGTTTCATACAACACAGGTTCATTTTTACTTGTATTTATAGTGTTTATATGCGGAACCATAGATTCAATATTGCACGCGTTTTTTGCTTCTACAGAAGGAAATACAACACTGATTTTTCTTATTTTTGAACAAGGCATTTTACCAGGGATCTATTCCGCGATTTTAAGTGTATTACTAATATTTAAACCATCAGGCAGAGCGTTGTCATGACAGAAATTTTTGGATCACTGGCCAGAAGACGAATCATTTTTATGGTTATGCTCGGGTTCGGTATTCTGGTGGTATTTCAGCTTTTTAATATGCAGATTTTTCAACATATGGCTTATGATGAAAAATCTCAAACCAACAGCGTAAAGGGGATTGAACAAGATCCGCCGCGCGGAATTTTTTACGACAGAAACCATAAAGTTCTGGTTAGTAATAAACCAACCTTCTCTCTGGAAATCACTCCTTCAATGTATGATAAAAATCTGACTGAAATGATTGAAAAAATTATTCACGAAGATTCAGGATATGTTTCAACCGTTTTGAAAAAAAACAGACGGTTTTCTTTATATCAGCCGAGAAAAATTAAAAGAGATGTAGATTTTAATTTTGTTGCATGGTACGAAGAAAATCAGAGCAGACTCCCGGGTGTTGGTTATTCCGTTGATATGCAGCGCGATTATTCATACGGAGTTAAAGGCTCTCATATTTTTGGTTATATAAAAGAGATTTCAGCCAGACAGTTACAGGAAGATAAAGATTTTTATTCGCTGGGAGATTATGTTGGTCAGAAAGGAATTGAAAAAAGTTACGAAACAATTCTTCGCGGCGAAAAAGGATTAGATTATTTTCTGGTAGATTCCAAGCAAAAAACAATTGGAGAATACCGTGACGGAAAGCAGAATGTAAAAGCCGTTAAAGGAAACGATTTAATTCTTACTCTTGATCTTGAAACTCAGAAAATTGCAGAAAAATTGTTTGAAGGAAAAAAAGGATCAATCATTGCAGTTGAACCTTCAACAGGTGAAATTCTTTCTTATGTAAGTGCACCCGATTACGATTTGAACGCTTTTACAGCAGTTACTTCTGAAAATGTTCTAAACAGTTTACGACAAGATGAATCAAAGCCACTTTTTAACAGACCAATAATGTCGATTATTCCTCCGGGTTCAACATCCAAAATGTTGCTGGTACTCGCAGCATTGGAAGAAGGAGTAATTACTGAAGATACAAAACTATACTGCGGGGGAAGCTACCAATATGGTAACAGATCCTGGAAATGTCACGGCGGAGTTCATGGAAATATTACCGCCAGACAAGCAATTGAGGGTTCTTGTAATACGTTCTTTTACCAACTTATATTAAAGTTAGGTTTTGAGAAATGGACTGAATATTACAAAAAGTTTGGTTTTGGTAAAAAAACCAGCATTGATATAGGCGGAGAATACAGAGGTATTTTACCTGACGATAAGTATTATGTAAAACGATATGGAAAAAACTGGCCAAAAGGATTGTTGCTGAACCTTAGTATTGGTCAGGGAGAACTTAGTGTAACACCAATACAACTAGCGCAGTACGTTTCTCTTATTGCTAACAGCGGAACAACAAAACAGCCGCATTTTCTGAAAGGATATATTGATCAGGAAACACATCAGATGGTTGAAGCGCCTGTAAAGGAAATTAAAGTTGATATAAAAAAGAAAAACTTTGATATAGTAAAAGAGGGAATGTTTGATGTAGTGCAGGGAGAACATGGAACTGCAAAATGGTACAGAATTCCCGGAATAAACATTGGTGGTAAAACAGGTACGGTTCAGAACCCGCACGGTGAAGATCACGCTTTGTTTGTGGCTTTTGCTCCTTATGAAAACCCGGAAATAGCAGTGGTTGTAATGGTTGAAAATGTAGGGTTTGGTAGTACACACGCTGCACCAATTGCACGTGATGTTATCAGAACTTATCTGGAAAACAAAAACGGCAAAGATAAAACAATTGCCTCAAATGTAAGTGAGAATTAAAATTGAAAATAAATTATAAAATAAATGACAGATTTGATTTTCTGGTTTTTATACCGGTTATAGCTTTAATTTGTCTCGGACTTGTTGCAATTTACTCTGCAACTGCAAATCACCCTGCAATGAGTAACAATTTTAACAAACAGCTTATCTTTGCCGGTGTTGCACTGGTTGCTTTTTTTGTAGTTTATTTTGTGCCATATAATTTGTTCCGACTCATTTCAACTCCGGCATATCTGTTTTCGATATTTCTTTTGATTCTGGTACTGCTGGTCGGACGAAAAATAAATGGCGCTGTCAGTTGGCTCTCTTTTGGTCCGGTAGGTTTTCAGCCGGCAGAATTTGCTAAATTGGGAACCATACTTTTTCTTGCCAGTTTTTTAAGTAAAATAAAAGGGGATATTAATAATTTCAAAGATATCTCACTTGCGCTTCTTATTGGCGGAATTCCGATGTTTCTGATTCTTCTTCAGCCCGATGTGGGAACACTTATTGTATTTACCTCTGTTATGCTGGTAATGATCTTCTGGAGTGGTATCAGTTTATTTAGTTTGTTTGTGGTTTTGAGTCCGGGCATTGTGGTTTTTGCTTCAATGTTTGATAACACATATATTTTTTTGGTAGCTTTTTGTTTCGAATTTCCATTCATAATTAAAAATTTCTTTCTCTTAAATTAGTTTCCATGGAAGCCTGGCAGCTGAACCAATTTTCAAACACTAGAAACGGTGTCGACGTTGTTTGCGCAAA
>JBGRQB010000093.1:0-16084 GCA_041725875.1 Rhodothermaceae bacterium | reverse complement strand
TTGAAAACAACACTGATGGTTACTCAGTGCTAGAAGAATTATTAAACAGCCTCTCACTTAAGCCAACTGAGTTAGTACTCCTTCTTGAGGCCACAGGGATTTATGGAGAAGAACTGTGTTATTATTTTTCAGCCAAAGACTACAATGTCTCTGTTGAAGCACCACACAAGATCAAGAATTCAATAAAAGATTCCCCAAGAAAGAATGATTTTCTTGATGCCGAGAGAATAGCAGAATATGCCTACAGGTTCTGTGATCAACTTAGCCTTTGGTTACCTCCCTCAGAGATACTTGATCAGATAAAGTCTCTCTTATCATTGAGAGAGCACATTGTAGAGCAGGTTACGGCAAACAAATCTGCCCTTAAAGCAGTCCAGAGAAAACATTATAAGAACCAGATGGTGGAAGATATTTATCTTGAGGCTATCAATCTGGGTGGTAAACAGGTTAAGCTGATTGAGAAGCAAATCAAAGGGCTCTTAAATGATGATGATTCTTTCAGGCACAAGGTTAAACTACTCTTAAGTGTACCCGGGGTTGGGTTGTTATTAGCCTGTAACCTGATGGTTATAACCGAGGGTTTCTCCAAAGCGGTTAACTATAAGCAGTTAAATGCTTATGCTGGAATATGTCCTTTTGAAAAACAGAGTGGCAGTTCTCTTTACAGAAGACCCAGATCCAAGAGAGTGGGACCCGGGAAGCTGAGGAAACTTCTTTATCTGGCTTCACTTTCTGTAAGGACTCATAATCCTGAGTTTAGGAGGTATTTTTTGAGGAAGACTAATCAGGGTAAGAACAGCAGACTTGTTCTTAACAACATTGCTAACAAAATAATTAAAATCTCTTTTGCCGTTGTACATAACAATAAACCTTTTATTGATAACTACAACTCGATTAATCCCTGTATATTTATTTGACTTTCTCATAATATTCGGGGTGACATATTGCTTGGCAGTTGGCAAGGTACAAGATTGGGATCACTCAGGCACCCGGAGTTAGATAATGAACGATGGCTACAGCCATCGATTACCGGAGAGGGTATATAATAAAAAACCCGACTGGCTCGTCGGGTTCTTCAAAATTTATTTGAGGTTGTGCTCAACTGATTTTATTTCTGTGGTTCCCATTTGATATCTTCTACGTTGTTTACAAAGTTTTCGTAGCGGGCAAGTACAAAAAGTAAATCTGATAACCGGTTAAGGTAAATTATCAGGTCATCATCAAACTCAACCTGTTCGCGCAAATCAATTGCAAGTCTTTCGCATCTTCTGGTTACGGTTCTGGCAAGATGCAGATAGGAAGCACCTTTACTTCCGCCCGGGAGTATAAAGACTTTCATTGGCGGAACTTTATCATTAAAAAGATCTATCTCTTCTTCAAATCTGTTTATAAATTCCGAATTAACTTTTGTAATGGCATTTTTTTTATCACCACTTTCAACCGGAGTTGCAAGTATGGCTCCAAGTGAAAATAATTCTTCCTGAATCCTTATGATAATTTTATTTATCTCTTCTGAGTTGCAAAGAGAAGCTGCAACTCCGAGCGTTGAGTTTAATTCATCCAGTGTGCCGTAAGCTTCCAGTCTAGGATGATTTTTCATCACTCTTGTTCCGTCAAAAAGGGAAGTTGTTCCCTTGTCGCCTGTTTTGGTATATATTTTCATTTAAATGGTACTTTCGATAATTCCAGTATAATTTTATTATTGTAGTCGTCAAACAATTTAACCTTTTCTTCATCTGCCAATTCTTCGGAAATATATCCGAGTCCGATTGACTTTTCCAATCCGATAGATTCACAAATACTTGTAACTGCGCCAAGCACATTACCTTTACTGTCAAGCAGATAAACCGGCAGTTTTTCAAAGTTATTTTCTTCAAGTACGAATCCTGTAAGAACATTTCTTCTTACAAATTCGTCACGCTTTTTCATTTTTTCGGAACCAATGAAGTTTCCTTTTTCAAAATTCACTTCTGCTTCCAGATTTGCTTCCACAGGAGAAAACTCTGCTGTAAGTTCGGAACCGATAACAGGAACTCCCTCCTCAATTCTGAAAATATTAAACGCTTCTTCTCCAACCATTTTAACTTCGAAAACACTTTTTGAGTTAAGTATCAGTTCAAGGAATTTTTCAATTTCAGGATTAAGAAGCATAAGCCAGAATTTTGTATTTCCAGCTGCGTCAAGTGTTTTGATAAGATGAAAAACAAATCCTTCGGCATTAAATGTTTTGATGCAGTGAAGATTTAACTCTTCTATTTCTTTACCGCACAAGACAGTAAGGAAAGATTCAGCCTGCGGACCAAAAAACTCAAGAATCAGATAGTTGCCTGTCAGATCCTGAATTTTTAATTTTTCATCTGTCATAAAGTTTCTGATCCAGTGACTGAGTCGCTGATTATTTTCAAAACTTCCCAGCACTATATTTCTTTCTTCAAAGCGGAGTAAAGAAGTTCTTCCGAGGATTCCTCCTTCCGGATTTGTAAAAAGTGTTTTTCTGGTTTGATTGATTTCCAAATCGCTCATATCATTGGTGGATATACGATTTAGAAACGGCAGAACATCTTCGCCGTTAAGTTCAATAACTGCATTTCCAGAAATGTTTCTTATTCCGGCTCCCTTTCTGAGAGCGCTATATTCATTTTTTGTATCTGTGTATCTTTTGATATGGTTTCCGTCAACTACACAGTTTTCAAAATTTTCTTTTACAAAATCGATTGATTTTTCAATTACTGTTTTTTCTTTTTCTTCAGCCATAATATTTCACTAATATTTTCTGATCCATCTTTTATTTACCGGACTGTGATACACTTTTCTTTTTTCATCCCATCTAAAAGGGATTGAGTCGGAGACTTGTAAAAGTGAATCAATAAATCTGTATTCGTAGTAATCCGGAAATTTATCATTGTTAAAATTTTGCATAGTTCGTTTATGAACCAATCCTTCGTAAGTCTCTAATAAATGAGGACGTTCAAAGAAACCATCAATAAAAAAGTAGTTGTAGTCTCTGTGACCTGAAATTATTCCATCCTCAAAATTGAGTGTTATATAAGGAGTTCTGTTAAAACTCCACTGGTTCATTTTCATATAATTAAATCCGCCGTGACGCGGAACTTCAGCTTCCCACACAGGAACAAGTTCGTCGTTATAACATTCGAACATAGTTAAAAAGAAAAATGCAGTGCCAAGTTTTGTACTGTCGAGATTTATAAAACTCGATTCATACCCGACTATATTTTTCTTTTCAACAAGTCGCTCACCCGGTTTTGATTTTGCAATTACAGCAAAAACAAGTTTGGAGTTTCTTGTATTGTGATGCAACACTGCGGGTTTGTGAAGTGAATAGGTATATGTTTTATCAAACTCAACAAGGTAAGAGCCTTTTTCGTAATTTTTAATTACAAACTCTTCAACCGAAAGTGCATCGCAGGGAGTTCTTTTGGCGGCCTGTTCCTTTTGAATTTCAAGATTATATTTTCTGATATCTTTATCCTTATCTGAATCTGTAGCAGCATCAGTTCCTTTTGTTCCATCATCGGAGCAGGATACCAACGTAAAAGCAATCAATATCAATAAATATAAATACCTGTTCATAGTTACCTCAAAAACGGCTGCTCAAAGGAGCAGCCTTTATTTTATTTTGAAAATAAATCAAAAAAGTGTGCTGAACAAAGGATACCTTTGTTGAAGTTTTCAATCGGGAAATGTTCGTTTGGTGAATGTATTGCATCACTTTCAAGTCCCATACCCATAAGAACAGCAGGTGCATTAAGTTGTTCTGAAAATTCAACAACAACAGGAATTGATCCGCCTTCTCTTGTGTAGACAGTCTTTTTACCAAACACTTTTGAAACTGCGTTTGAAGCAGCAATAATTGCTGGATCGTCAAGAGCAACTACAAATGGTTTTCCGCCGTGCATTTCTGTAACTTTAATTTTACAGGAAGCAGGACACAATTCTTTTACATATTTTGCAAATTCTTTTGCAATTTTCTTAGGATCTTGTCCAGGAACAAGACGCATACTTATTTTTGCAGAAGCTTTTGAAGGAAGTACTGTTTTAGCACCTTCGCCAGTGTATCCGCCAACTATGCCGTTACAATCTAATGTAGGACGAACCCATAATCTTTCAGGAGTGTTCCATCCTTTTTCTCCGTGAAGTTCTTTAACGGAAAGTTCTTTTGCAAATTTTTTGTCATTAAACTTAAGCGCTACAAAATTATCTCTCTCTTTTTTAGAAGGTTTTGCAACATCTTTATAAAAGTTAGGAATGGTGATTTTGTTATTTTTGTCAGTAAGCTGGCTGATAAGTTTTGCAAGTTCATTAATCGGATTTGCAACTGCACCGCCAAAGCTTCCTGAGTGAAGATCTCTGTTAGGACCGGTAAGTTCAATTTCCATAAAGCATAAACCACGTAATCCGTAGTTAATTGTTGGAACTCCTTTTGCGTATAAGCTTGTATCAGAAATTAAAATTGCATCACATTTAAGCATTTTTTTATTTTCTTTTTTACGAAGGAATTCTGTTAAGTTCGGACTTCCGATTTCTTCTTCACCTTCAAACAGGAATTTCACATTAACAGGAAGTTTCTTTTTAATCTTCATAAAAGCTTCTACAGATTTAACATGGATAAAGCTTTGTCCTTTATCATCATCTGCTCCGCGTGCATAAAGTTTTCCGTCTTTAACTGTTGGTTCAAACGGAGGGTTGTCCCACAATTCAAGCGGATCAACAGGCTGAACATCATAATGTCCGTATACTAAAACAGTAGGCTGATCTTTTGCACCCATCCATTCGCCATAAACAAGCGGATGACCTTTTGTTTTAATAACTTTTACACCTTTCATTCCTGCTTCTTTTAATTTGCCGGCAGCAAATTTAGCGCAGGTTTCCATATCTTTTTTATGTTCGGATAACGAACTGATACTTGGAATCCGAATATATTCTTTTAGTTCTTCTAAGTAATTATCAAAATTACTTTCAATATGTTCCAATACTTCTTTCAATTCTGACTCCTATATTTTAAGCAGTATTAATCTAAAGTGCTAATTTAATAAAAAAACGGCTTCAATGTACAATGAAATAAGGGGAAAATTCAGAGTTGGGATTCTAAATTGTTCACTCCGTGGGCAAACAATGTCATCTCGAATGTAATGAGAGATCTCACTTTTATGCCGTGTACAATGTGGCATTGAGTTTCCTCGGCGATGCTCGGAAAGACATATTTAAGGACTTCATAATGTTATGTCATCCTGAGCGCAGCCGAAGGATCTCAATTTAGCATCGTGTACAATGCAGCATTGAGATTTCTCCGTCGCTTCGCTCCTGCGAAATGACATAACCCGGGTCGGTGCCTGAGTAATCCGGCGAAGTGTTCCACGAAGCCGGATTGTACCGAAGGCACACAATAACACACGACGACTACCACAAACTTTTTACTTTAATCTTATTTCATTATACATTATAAAGATTAAATTGCTAACTTAGCGTAGTAAAAAAATGAGTTGATGAATTTTGATTTTATTTAAATACATATTAAGAAATCACGCAGCTCCCTTTTTCTTTTCTTCTTTTGTTTTGATTGGCATTTTTTTAATGCAGTTTTTAATGAAAGCTGCTGACAAAATTATCGGAAAGGGGCTGGATACCTGGGTAATTGTTAAGCTGGTTGCATATAATTTGGGCTGGATTGTAGTATTGGTAATTCCAATGGCTGTTCTTGTGGCAACACTTATGGCTTTTGGCAGTATGGCTCAGAATAATGAAGTTGCAATTATGAAATCCTCTGGGATCAGTCTTTACAAAATGATGCTTCCCCCTCTCCTTGCAAGTGTATTTATTTCTTATTTATTAATTGAATTTAACAACCGTGTTTATCCTGATACAAATCACGAGTTAAAAATTTTAATGCAGGATATTAGTCGGAAAAAACCAACCCTTTCACTTGTGCCGGGTGTATTCAGTTCGGAAGTACCCGGATATGCAATTTTAGCAAGGGATATGGATCCTCTTTCAAACAGACTTTTTCATGTTACTATTTACGATAATTCAAATTCCAAGCAAAACAATATCATTACCGCAAAGGAAGGTAACATCTACTTCAATTACGGACAGAAAAAACTGATACTTAATCTGAAAGATGGTGAAATTCATAATTACGATATAACCAAAAAGCAGAGTTATACTAAAATAGATTTTGAGCGTCATAAAATTGCAATGCCGGGTGAACAGTTTACTTTTCAAAAAGGAAGCTCTTCTTACAGAAGTGACCGGGAAATGAGCGCACAGCAAATGCAGGTTGAGGTTGATACAATACAGGCTGTTGTTGACAGAAAGATTGGTTTATTTAATACAGAGTTTAATAGATACTTTACCATTGACAGTCTGCAAAACAGAACAAAAAACAAAATTGCAAGAAGCAGTCAGAACCTGTTTATCCGTGTAAGAGACAACCTCACTTTTGCAGAAAATTCATTAAAAAGAAATGCCCGTACAATTACGCAGAACTTAATTTCAAAAAATAATTATCTGGTAGAAATCCATAAAAAATATACTCTGCCAGTGGCTTGTATAGTATTTATTTTAATAGGTGCTCCGCTGGGCACAATGACCAGAAAAAGCGGTTTTGGTCCGGCAGCGGTTATAAGTCTAATATTCTTCATAATATACTGGGCATTTTTAATAGGCGGTGAAAAACTTGCCGATCGCGGATTAATGACACCTTTCTGGGGTATGTGGAGTGCGAATATATGTCTGGGAATGCTCGGCGTTTACCTGACAGTAAAAAGTGCACAAGAGAAGATCACATTTGATTTTTCTTTTATCTCCAGATTAATTCCTAAAAAACTGAAAAACTTGAATTCGTATAAATGAAAATAATAGATAAATATATAGTAAGACAATTTTTCGCAACCTTTTTGTTTGGTTTATCGGCAATAACATTGATATTTATTGTGATAAATCTTTTTGAACAAATGGGGAAATTTATAGATCAGAATGTTCCTGCCATATATATAATTGAATATTACATTGTTTTTGCACCTGAAATAGTGAAGTTGATGAGTCCGGTTGCAGTACTTCTTTCCGGTTTGTACACCGCAGGCAAAATGTCTTCATTAAATGAATTAACTGCCATTAAAGCTGCAGGAGTAAGTTTTTACAGATACCTTATTCCCTTTCTTATTGTATCATTTCTTCTCAGTACTTTTCTTGTTTACTTTGGCGGATATGTTGTACCGGATGCAACAAAAAGAAGAATTGAAATAGAAAAAACCTATATGAAAATGTGGCTGGAAAAACATAGTGATAAAATATTTTTTCAGGACAGTAAAACTCGTCTGGTAAAAATAGATTATTTTGATACTGCCACAAACACAGCCACAAAAGTGGGAATTCAGGATTACCACGAAAATGATTATACTGTTATGACCCGCAGAATAGATGCTGCAAAAATGGTTTATGATACCACAAAAGCAAACTGGGTATTAACAACTGTGGTCCAGCGAAGTTTTTCCGATTCAACTGAAAATGTTTCTTTTCCTGATACACTTGTGTTAACAGATCTGAATTTCAGTCCTGATGATGTTTTGAAGAAGCAGTCAAAACCGGAAGAAATGACTTTGGCTGAACTTGAAAATTACGCCAACGAACAATTAGCTTCGGGCAATGATCCTACCAGAATATTAATTGAGTATCATTCAAGATTTGCATTTGCTTATGCAAGTTTTATTGTGGTTCTATTTGGATTAACAATTTCGGCAAATAAGCGTAAAGGCGGAATGGCAATTCAGATTGGAATAAGCATTGGAATTACTTTTATCTATATGGTTTTGATTAAAGTATTTGAAGCCTATGGAAAAAACGGGGTTCTGAATCCTATGTTAACATCCTGGATGGTAAATTTTCTGTTTCTTGCCGGCGGAATCATAAACCTTCTCAGAGTTGAGAAATAGACTTCCAAAATTATACAACTGGCTACTTTTAGACAAAAACCATAGTTTTTGCATTAGTCAATTTATCCCCGATAATTTAAATACTTTTATTTCGATTATTTATCAGGCAAATTAATAAAAAAGCATTTTTTCTGTTACGGGAATTTCGGTATAATTATTGCTTTACAGAATTGTTTTAAATAGCTTATAGTTGATTATAATAAACGGCCGTTATATATGAATTTCAAAAAAAATATTTTACTATTTATCCTTGTTTTGTTTCCTGTTCTCACATTTGCCCAATATTCGGGCGGAACCGGAGGTGCGGGTGATCCGTTTCAGATTACAACTCTTGCCGATTTAACCACACTTGCAACAAATGTGAATACCGGAACTGATTATAATGGGGTCTATTTTATACTTACAACAAATATAGATGCCTCATCAACCAGAACCATTAATCAGGCATTAAACGGAACTTATCAGGGGTTTGATCCTATTGGACAAACAGGAAATGTGTTTAACGGAAACTTTAACGGACAAGGGAATTCTGTCAATAATCTCTATATTAATCGACCTACAGCAGATAATATTGGTCTGTTTGGTTTAACAGGTGCTGCAGCTGTAATTCAGAATTTAGAACTATACAACGCTGAAATTACCGGACAAAATAATGTTGGCGGTATTGCAGGAACCTTTGTCGGAGCAAGTATAAATGATGTGCATTTTGACGGAAAAATTAATGGTCAGGATAAAACAGGCGGTATTGCAGGTGTTCTTACAGGCACAATAATTAAGAATGCTTATTCCACAGGTTATGTAAACGGAAATACAAATACAGGCGGTATTGCAGGTGAAATTAACAATGGTGCAGGATCAATTCAAAACACATATAATACGGCTCTTGTAAATGGTGTTAATACTACCGGCGGTCTTGTGGGAATTCTTACCAATGGCGCTGTTAATGACTCTTATAATGTTGGTGCTGTTTCTGGTAATTATTATCTGGGTGCACTGGTTGGTAACAATGCAAACAGAACTATTGCAAGATGTTATTTTAATCCTCAGACCAGTAACACATCCAGAGGCATAGGAACAGGCACACTTTCCGGGGTAAATGTAAATTTTGAAGCAAAAACCAGAACTGAAATGGCCGCTCAGGCAACTTATACTGGCTGGACATTTGATGCCTCAAATTGGGTTCCTATGGATAATTCAACACTACCCTATCTTAATTTTCAGAATATTGTTTTACACAACACCGATTTCAATACAACTTCCGAAACCAGTATCGATTTTACCTCTCAGTTACTTAAAAATACAGGTACGGCAGTTACTATAAATGAATATGGATTTGTATATTCACCAACAAATCCGATACCTACTGTTATTGATCAAACTGCCGGTGTTACAACAGGATTGAGCATATCCACAGCATCTAATACAACCGTTACGGATCAGCCATTAACAAATCTGTTTGAACATCAGAGATATTACGGCAGATTTTATGCAAAGGATAACAATAACAAATATTATTATGGAAATACACTTTTATTACTTCCTCCTGAAGAATTAAAAATATTAAGTGCAAAAACCAATTCCGCAAGAAATGTTATTTCAATAGAATTTGATAAAGATATAAATTCATCAACTTTAACAGCTTCAAACTTCAGCGTAATGGCTGATGAAACCGCAATTATAATAAACAGTGCTGCATTAAATGCAGTTAATAAAAATATAGTTGAGCTGAGTTTATCTCAAACTCTCACTATTATTCCGGTTGTTACAGTAAACTATACTGCCGGAACTCTTGCAGCAGCAGATGGCGGCCGCTTAACTTCTGTAACAAAATTTACTGTGATAAATTCACCTATATTTAACGGTCTGCAAACTTTGCGTCCGGCTACTCCGCAGCCAAATCAATATTTTGGTGAAGACATAGCTTCTTTTGGTGAATACCTTGTTGTCGGGATGCGCGGCGAATCTACTTTTGCATCTAACAAGGGAGTGGTTTTTATTTATAAACGCAGCGGACAAAAATTTAATAAAATTGCCGAATTAACTTCCAGCGATGGTGCGGCAAATGACTTTTTCGGTATTAGCGTAGATATTTACCAAAACACAATTGCTGTAGGAGCTTATGGCGATAACAGTAATTCCGGTTCAATTTACATATTTGAAAAAAGTGGTGCTGAATGGACTGATATGACTGAAGTTGCAAAACTGGAAGCAAGTGATGCAGCTGCTGTTGATAATTTGGGATATTCAGTTGCTATTTCAGGTGATGTAGTTATTGCAGGCGCTCCCGGAGAAAACGGAACCAGAGGTGCCGGATATGTTTTTGTTAAACCGCAAACAGGATGGAATAATACGGTTAATGAATCTGCAAAACTTATTCTGGCAAGCGGGTCTGCAAATGACGCACTTGGAACCAGTGTTGCAATAACATCGGATTATGTTGTTTTAGGTGCTCCGGGCAATTCTTCATCACAGGGGAAATCTTATATTTTTGAAAAACCTAAAGACGGATGGAAAAACGCATACCAGACTGCTGAATTATCTGCAAGTGACGGAGCAAATAACAATACATTTGGATATTCCGTAGAAGCACAAGATAATATTGTTGCGGTAGGAGCCACCGGCGCTTCTGCAAGCGGTGCTGTATATATCTATTCCAAACCAACTACCGGCTGGGCTGATATTACTGAAATTAAAAAAATAATTCCGGCAACTGCTGTTAATGGTAATGCAGTTGGCTCTTCACTTGATTTAACAGAATCAAGACTGGCAATTGGTGCAACGTCAAATACAACTTCCGGTTCTGTTTTTATATTTGAAAAAGACCCAAATGATGATGCCGTATGGACACAAAGAAATAAGATTAACAGTGGTTCCAACGTAAGTACTGAAAAACTTGGTTCTTCAGTAAGTATGATAGGAAACTTTCTTGCTTCAGGTTCTCCCGGTATTAGTATCACCGGAGGAGGAGCCCCTGATTTAAATAGCGGAACCTTACAAATATATAATTCTAACACAAACCCGACCAGTGCTGCTTCAACCATATCTGTAACGGAAAACTCAACTTATACTTTACAAAAATCAGACTTCCCTTTTACAGATCCTGATGCAGCGGATGCGCTGTATGGAGTAGAAATAAAAAATCTTCCGGCAAAAGGTACATTTAATTATTCCGGTGCTCCAGTTGCATTGAATACAGTTTATACAGATCCGACAAAGTTTACATATAGACCGGTGACAAATGAAACAGCATCACCTTATACAACTTTTACTTTTAAAGTGCTGGATTCTTTTGGTGCAAGAAGTGTTTTAAATTACGAAATGACTATTAATGTTCCGCCGGTAAATACACCTCCTACAGGAGCATCAAATCCATATACAATTAAGGAAGATGAAGATTATATTTTTTCACAAACAAGCTTCGGATATGCTGATACTGACGGGCATCCGATGAATTCAGTAATAATTACTGCGGCTCCGGATAATGGAAAGCTTTATCTTGACAGCAACAGTAATAGTATAATTGACTCGGGAGAAATAGTAGCAACAAATACTGAAGTTACTGCAGCAAATGTTAACAATGGAACATTAAAATATAAACCGGGTGCAGATTCGTCTGGTTCTCCGTTCACTACTTTTGATTTTAAGGTAACTGATGCCCAAGATCAGAGTACAGCTTCTTACACAATAACATTTAATGTTACTGCTGTAAATGATGCACCGGTAATCAGTCATGTTGAAACAGAAATTACTACATATATAATTGGCAAGGATACCCTGAATGTATCCACTACATTATCGATACTTGATGTTGATAACGCAAACCTGTCATCAGCTTCTATTAAGATTGCCACCGGGTTTGATGTGGATGATACTCTTACATTTAAAACACAGGCAGGGATAACAGGAGTATATTCCAACGGAACCCTGAGTTTAACAGGAAGCGCTACATTCGGTGAATATGCTAAAGCTATTCAGTCTGTTGTGTATAGCAATAACGACGTTGTAAATCCGGTTTCCGGAAATCGTGTTTTTGAATTTATTGTAAATGACGGAACCGATGCAAGTTTACCTGTTACAAGAACTGTAAGCGTACAGGCGGTTCAAGATATTCCTGTGTTTGAAATTATTGCCCCTGTTATTGTGCAGGAAGGTCAATCTGTTATAATCACAAAAAACAATTTACGTGCTTCCAATCCTGACAACACGGCATCTGATCTTACTTATCTGATAACAAAACCACCTGTTTTCGGAACTTTGTCACATCCTGTTTCAATAACACAGGAAGATATAAATGCTGATAAATTCACTTATACGAACAACGGAAATGAAGTCTCAAAAGATTCAATTTTGTTCAGAGTTAAAAATAAAAATGGTATCCTTACACCTGATACGGTTCTTCATATAAATGTAACAGCCGATAATGATCCGCCGGTTTTTTCAAATATTCCTATTGTAAAAGCCAAGGAAGATTCAGCAATAACATTACCTGTTTCTATATGGTATCCTTATGTTACAGATCCTGATAATGCAGATTCAACTCTCTTTTTTACTATGCATTACGCCGGTAATAATATCATTAAGCAGGAAATAAGTGTCGGGAGCAAAGTTAAAGAATTTATTTTAAGCTTCAGAGAAGAATGGTCAGGGAAAGACAGCCTGCTGTTGAAAGTCTCAGACGGAAACGAAACTGATTCCATTCAGCTTGTTATTGATGTTCAGGAAGTGAATGACAAACCTGTATTTGTAGATGTTCCGGCGTTTGTTGCATTCCAGAATGATCAGTTCTTTAAGGGAAATATCTGGCAGATGGTTGAAGATATTGAATCGGCTGATAATTTGTTGAAATATTATTTCACACCGGCGAATGATTCTTTAACTGTAAGTTACAGTAAAACAACCGGTTCTTTCTGGATTGATGCACTCCCTTATTTTGGAAAAGAAACAACTGTTCAGATAAGAGTTGAAGATCCTGACGGAGCTTATTCTGATACAACACTTGTTGTAAAAGTTACAGATGTTTTTACAAGTATAACAGATACGGAAATACCTGATAAATATGAACTTTATCAAAATTATCCAAATCCGTTTAATCCTGAGACAGTTATAAAGTTTGATCTGCCGGAAGATAGCGATGTTAAATTATCTGTCTATAATGTTGTTGGCGAAAAAGTAGAAACACTTGTAAACAGAGAAATGAGTGCCGGTATGCATAAAATAAAATGGAAGGCTAGTCGTTATTCGTCCGGAGTGTATTTTTACAGACTGGATGCATCGTCTGTTGCTACAGATAATAAGTACAAAAAAGTAGAAAAAATGTTATTGATTAAATAAAACAAAAAAGGCATTTCAAAATTGAAATGCCTTTTTTTATGCTAATTTTTTATTGCTCTTCTTTTTCCGCAATTATTATTTTCACAAGTTTTTCTTTATCCAGCACTTCACCTGCAATGTTCATAATATCATCAACATTTACAGATAAAATTTCATCCACAGTTTCTTCTACTGATTTATGTCTGTCCAGATAAATTTCCGATTGAGCTATTCGATTCATCCTGTCAGTAGTACTTTCCAGTGCTAAAATCATATTGCCAATCAGATACTCCTGCGCACGCTTCAATTCTTTTTTTGTGACCTTCTTATTTTTAATCTTTTCAAACTCTTTATCAATAAGCTTCAATGCTTTGTCAAAAGATTCATTGTTGGTTGAGAGATAAGTACCAAAAGTTCCGGCTTCCCAAAACAGATTGTAAAAAGTATTTATCTGATAAGCTATTCCGTTTTTTTCTCTTAACACCTGGAACAGACGAGAACTGCTTCCTTCTCCAAGTATGTGAGACAACACAGAAACGGCTGTTTTATTTTCATCTTTTATACCGTATGTCGGACAGCCGTAAATAAGGTGAGTCTGCTGAATATCCTTATCAATTATTACATCATTTGCCTGCTGCAGTTTAACCTGCTTTGATCTGGATTTAATTTTTCTGTTAAATCCTGCAAAATATTTTTCTGTAAGTTCAACAAGTTTTTCATGTTTTAATGGTCCGCTGGAAACAATTGTAAGATTATTTGCCGCATAATTTTTTGAGATATAATTTACAATATCATCTTGTGTAAATGACTGGATAGTTTTTTCAGTTCCGATAACCGGGTAACCCAGTTTATTACCTTTAAAGACTTCCATTTCAAACTTTTCAAAAATTAAATCTTCAGCTGTATCTTCAATATCGTAAAACTCATCAAGTATAACCTGAGCTTCCCTTTTAATTTCATCTTTGTTAAAGACGGAGTTTAAAATCATATCTGACAAAACTTCGTAAGTTTTATCAAAATGATTTGCAAGTCCTCTTCCGTAATAGCAGGTATGTTCTTTGGAAGTAAAGGCGTTCAGGTATCCGCCAAGAGATTCTATATCATCAGCTATTTTTTTTGCTGATCTGGAAGTGGTTCCTTTAAAAAGCATATGCTCGATGAAATGACTGATACCGTTATTGGCTCTGGTTTCATTTACAGATCCGGTATCGAACCAAAAACCAAGTGTAAAGGATTGAAAGAAAGGAACGTATTCGGAAACGACTTTTATTCCGCCGGGTAAAACTGATTTATTTATTTCAGGCAAAATTAACCTCTATATTCAAAATCTTAAATGAGATTTCAAATATAGAGATCATTGCCTCATCTATCAAGATGATTTATTCACGTTTCAATACAATAGTTGCAGATGTTGTAACACCTTCTTTTATAACAACTATGGTTGTATCAGTTATAAATGAGGATGCACTTGTAATAACTTTATAGCTTGCCGGACTCAAATTATCGAACCTGAATTTTCCGTCAGTTGCAGTTACAACACTTGTTGTGTTAGGTTCTGTTTTTATTACAGCTTTACTAATTGCAGAACCGTCAGTTTCTTTAATAACTGTTCCTTCCAAAATTCCGGTTAATGATTTAAGGAAAAGATTTGCAGTTGATTCCAGATTCTTTTTAACAACTACTTCGGCAGTATCAGCGAAATATCCGTTCTTTTCAGCAACTATTTTATATGTGGCCGGAGAAATATTTTCCAGTAAAAACTCTCCTGCATCACCGGTTGAAACAGAGTTGGTAGCCGGTATAGTATATATATTTACATTTTTCAACGGTGTATAAGAAATTACATCCAGCACATTTCCTTTTATTTTTCCGAATTGAGTCGGATCTACAATATTTCCCTTTTTAAGTGCAAAATGTGCTTCGGTAGTGTTACCAAGCGAAACTTTTATATCCAAAGTATCTGCATCATAATCTTTTTGAGAAGCAATAATTTTGTAATCGCCGGGAGTTACATTCTGGATTTTGAATTTACCGGAAGCATCTGTAAGTGTAACAGAAGTAATTGGTATTGTACTGATAGTTGCTTTATCCAGATAAGATTGATCGCTGTAATCTCTTACCGTACCTTCAATTGTTCCGTAAGTAGAGTTACCAATCGAATCTTTGCTTGTAAGTCTGAAATTAGCTTTTGATTCAATTCCCGCAGCTACATTAATTGTTGTTGAAACAGTATCATAACCTTCTTTGTAGCAGAAAATCTTGTAATCTTTTGGTTCAACATCTTTCATTATGTAATCGCCGTATGCATCTGTTGAAACCTGAAACGAACCTGGTTCCGTATAAATAATTGCATTGGCAAGTGTCACTTCAGTGTTGTTATCAATTACAGTTCCTCTTACCGACCCTTTAGTTGGTGGTTCAACCGGAGTTTCTTCTTTTGCGCATGTGAATGCGAGAAGTGTTAAAACAATCAGTGCAGAAATAAATCCAAAATTAAAATTTTTCATCAGTATACCTTTATTTTACCTCTTTTCCAGATAAAGCAATGCCAATAACTATGCCAATGCTCAGTTGATTTTATTATATAAAAACCTGCTGTTTTGATATAAAAAAGCTGATTTAAGTCTGCGATTCCGTAATAAAAAAAAGGCAGGAAAATTCTGCCTTTTAAACTGTCTATATTCAACCAATTGACGAATATTGGTTATTTTCTTCCATTATTTTTTACTATAATTCCTCTGCTCTCCTGACCATTAATTTTAATGCTCACAGGCTGGTTAAGTTTAACGTGTCGGGTATACTCTTTCTCTTCAACAACATTTTAT
>JBGRQB010000092.1:0-16415 GCA_041725875.1 Rhodothermaceae bacterium | reverse complement strand
ATGAACGGAGGCGTGAAGAACAAAAACTGTTTGAAGCCATCTGAAAGATGGCAAGTTGTTTTTGTTCAGCCGAACGTTAGCAATTTTCCGTGAAGAAAAAGACAGCCGAAGTTTTTATCAAACTTTTTCTGAAAAAGTTTGCCCACGGAGTGAATAAAAAACAAAATTGCAAAACCCTAAACTTGTAAAACTATCAAGCTGCAGATAGCAAATAAATACTATACTGAGATTTCTCAGTCGCTCCGCTCCATCGAAAAGCCATACTCTGCGCTGTTGTGCCTTCGATACAACCCGGCTTCGTGTAACACTTCGCCGGGCCACTCAGGCACCCAATTGTAAACGACGACTAAAGTCGTCGACTACCGGTTTATTTGTTTTGCTGTAAAAAGAAAACCCCGAAAGTTCTAAAACCTTCGGGGTTTGTAAATTTATAATTGTTGCAATAACCAGAATCTGTCTATAAGAATTTAGATTTAATCCTCTCTGTCATTCTTGAATTCAGTAGTAAAATGGAAATTTATATCAGGCGCATTTTCCATTGTTTTTTCCAACATCCATTGAGAATCTGCAAAATATACATAATCATTATCTTTGTCCTGAGCAACATTTTCTCCTTTGAAGCGGATAAAATCTTCCATTTTTGCAGGATCCTCTGCCGTAAGCCAGGTTGCTTTATAAAAACTTAAAGGACGAAAAGAACATTTTGCACCATACTCGTGTTCAAGTCTGTACTGAATTACATCAAACTGGAGCTGACCAACAGTACCAACAATTTTTCTGCTTCCGCCATGCTGAATAAACAGCTGTGCAACTCCTTCATCGGTAAGCTGGCGAATTCCTTTATCAAGCTGTTTTGATTTCATCGGGTCTTCGTTTACAAGCATTCTGAAAATTTCCGGTGAAAAACTCGGCATCCCGATAAAGTTAACTTTATCACCTTCAGACATTGAATCACCAATCTTAAAATTCCCTGTATCATATAAACCAATTACATCACCGGGATATGCTTCTTCAACAATACTTTTATCCTGTGCCATAAATGTTGCCGGACTTGCAAATCTTAATTTTTTATCCAGACGAACATGCTGGTAAAATTTATTTCTTTCAAACTTACCTGAACATACTCTTAAAAATGCCAGACGGTTTCTGTGATTAGGATCTAGGTTTGCGTGAATTTTGAAAACAAATCCGCTGAACTTTTTATCTTCAGGAAAAACGATTTGCTCTTCAGCTTCTCTTGGCAAAGGAATTGGAGATATTTCTTTACAAATATCAAGAAGCTCTTTTACACCAAAGTTGTTAAGTGCACTTCCGAAAAAGACAGGAGCAAGGTTTCCGGCAAGATAATCTTCTTTTGAAAATTCATCATAAACACCTTCAACAAGTTCAACATCTTCCTGAAGTTTGGAAAGGTTATCCATTCCTACAAATTTTTCAAGTTCCGGATCTTCCAGACTCTCAACTTCAAACATATCATCGTCAAGCTTTTGTTTGTCAGGAGTAAAAATGTTAAATGCTTTTCTATGAAGATTATAAACACCTTTGAAACCAAGACCTTTACTAACAGGCCAGGTTAGCGGACGAACTTTTATCTTTAATAATTCTTCAAGTTCATCAAGTAATTCAAAAGGATCGCGACCTTCCCTGTCCATTTTATTGATAAAAATTGTAACAGGTGTGCTTCTCATTCTACAGACTTCCATAAGCTTTTTCGTCTGTTCCTCAACACCTTTTACAGAGTCAATCACAAGTATCACACTATCAACAGCTGTAAGTGTTCTGTAAGTATCTTCGGCAAAATCTTTATGTCCGGGAGTATCAAGCAGATTAATTCTGACTTCATCGTAATTAAACGACATAACAGATGTTGCCACGGAGATACCTCTCTGGCGTTCGATATCCATAAAATCGGAAGTAGCTGTTTTTTTAATTTTATTTGATTTAACAGCACCGGCTGTCTGGATTGCACCACCGAACAGAAGAAACTTTTCGGTAAGTGTTGTTTTACCCGCATCGGGGTGACTTATAATTGCAAGCGTACGGCGTTTGCCAATTTCTTTAATATTACTCATGGTTAACTTTATCTAAAATTTGTTTTTATTATCAAATGGATGTAATTCAGGGGAACTCTGCAAGAGAGTTATAAATCGTGGATAAGTGTTATTTGCAATGTTTTAATTTTCATAGCTTTTAAAAATACAAAAATTAATTGTTCTGCCAAAACAACTACTAACGGGTATAAAAAAAGGGATGAAATAATTTCCATCCCTTTTTCGAAAATCTATTTTGCCAGTCCAACCTGATCAAGGAAAAACGCATATTCCATTGCTGTTTCTTCATATCGCTTAAATCTTCCGGAAGCACCTCCGTGTCCGGTTTCCATATTGGTACGAAGCATAAGCAGGTTGTTATCTGTTTTATAATCTCTTAATTTTGCAATCCATTTTGCAGGTTCCCAGTATTGAACCTGAGAATCGTGCAGACCTGTAGTTACAAGCATTGAAGGATAATTTTGCTTTTTAACCTGATCGTAAGGAGAATAGGACAGCATATAATCGTAATATTCTTTCACATTAGGATTTCCCCATTCGTCATACTCACCTGTTGTTAACGGAATGCTGTCATCAAGCATAGTAGTAACAACATCAACAAAAGGGACAGCAGCAATAACGGCTTTGAATAAATCAGGCTGCATATTAATAACAGCACCCATCAATAAACCGCCGGCACTTCCGCCCATTGCACAAAGTTTTTCAGGCGAAGTATAATTCAGTTTAACAAGTTCTTTACCGCAATCTATAAAATCAGTAAATGTATTTTTCTTTTTAAGAAGCTTTCCGTCTTCGTACCAGTGACGACCCATTTCCTGTCCGCCTCTGATATGCGCTATTGCATAAACGAAACCTCTGTCAAGAAGACTTAAACGTGCGGAACTGAAATAAGCTTCCATACTATATCCGTAAGAACCGTAAGCATAAAGCAGTAAAGGATTTTTACCATCTTTTTTAGTGCCTTTTTTATACACGATAGAAACAGGAACACTTACACCGTCGCGCGCTTTTACATAAATTCTTTCAGATACATAATTTTCTTTATCATAACCGCCAACTACTTCCGTTTGTTTAAGAAGCGTTTGCTCTTTTGTGTTCATATCATAATCATACAATGTATAAGGAACAACAAGAGAAGAGTAGCCATATCTTAATAAATCTGTGTTAAAATCGGGGTTATATGAAACAAAGGCACTGTAGGCAGGATCTCTGAATTCCATATAATATTCTTTTTCCGATTTCCAGTTTATTATTCTTATCTGACGAAGTCCGTCTTTTCTTTCCTGAACAACAAGATACTTTTTGAAGATCTCAATATTTTCAAGAAGAACATTTTCTCTGTGTTTTATAACTTCTTTCCAATTCTTTTTAGAAGTTTTATTTACAGGCGTTTTCATTAATCTGAAATTTCTAGCATCCATATTTGTTACTATGTAAAAAGAATTTCCATAGTGTGAAATGCTGTATTCCAGACCTCTTTCACGCTTCTGAAAAACTTTAAACTCACTGTTTGGTTTATCTGCATCAAGAACGTGATATTCTGATGAGACAGTACTTTCGGAAGCAATAATAATATATTTTTCCGATTTAGTTTTTCCGACACCAATGTTAAATGTTTCATCACTTTCGTGATATACTTCAACATCTTTTGCAGGATCTGTTCCTAAAACGTGTTTGAAAATTTTGTAAGGACGAAGAGTATGATCTTTTCTGACATAGAAAATTGTTTTGTTGTCATTTGCCCAAACTGCTGATCCGGTTGTGTTTTCAATAACTTCATCGTAAACTTTTCCGGTGGTCAAATCTTTGAAATAAATATCATACTTTCTTCTGCTTAAAGTATCAACGCCAAAAGCAACAAGTTTGTTGTTCGGACTTACAGTACTTCCGCCAACTGCGTAGTAAGCAAAGTCCTTTGCCATTTCGTTAACATTAAGCATTATCTCTTCGGCTGCTTCAAGCGAACCATTTTTTCTGCAATAAAGAGGATATTCTTTTCCTTCTTCATATCTCGTATAGTAGAAAAATCCGTTTAACTTATAAGGCACGGATTCATCATCCTGTTTAATACGGCCAACTATCTCATCAAAAAGATTTTTCTGAAGTTTTTCAGTATGCTCCATCATTGCATCTGTATAAGCATTTTCATCTTTAAGATAAGTAAGTACTTTCTCGTCATCACGGTCGTTAAGCCAGTAGTAATTATCAACTCTGGTATCACCGTGAATAGTTAAATCTTTTTTGATCTTTTCCGCAACAGGCGGTTTCATATCTTTTTTTCCTTTACAACCAATTACTAAAACAGAAATTAAGCCAACTAAAAAAACGCTTTTAAAAAAGGTTTTCATATTTGTCCCCTAAGTTTAGTTTATCACCAGTTAACTTGTTTTCGTTTTACGGGCATTGTCATACAACGGCATCCGCCGCCGCCTCTTGACAATTCAGAGCCGTGAATTGTAATAACATATTTATCATATTCAGCCGGATCTGTAATCCCGCGTACTATATCCTTTGCTTTTAATACTTCAAAACCATTTTTGCTAAGTTCTTCAATAGTGTAAACATTTCTTCCGTAGCCTATTACTTTACCCGGACCGAGTGCAAAGAAGTTAGCACCGCTGTGCCACTGCTCACGTTCCTGAGTCCAGACATCTGCACTTCCGCCGCAATAAACAGGTTCAAGATCCATCCCAAGTTTTTTTAATCCGGCTAAAAGATTTAACTCTTCATTAATTGCAACTTTTCCGTTATCAATATCAATATGAATTGTTTTAAATCTGTTTGGTTCCATTACCACAGGTTCGTAAATCATACATTTATCTGTATCAAGGAAAGTAAACACCATATCAAGGTGAATAAATGATTCGGGTGATGAAGGAAGTTCCTGCACAAGAATGTGTCGTTTCTCTCCCTGAGCTTTAAGCTGATCAACAATAAAATCTATTCCCTGAGAAGTTGTTCTTGGCGATAATCCGATACATAAAATATCGTCGCGGGCAATAAGAACATCGCCCCCCTCAATTGAAATATCGGTAACATCTTTGGCATCCATCGGGTTAACGGTTGTGGTATCAAATAACGGATTATGGTTAAAAATAGATTCCATAATAATGGCTTCTCTTTCGCGAACCATATTTGCCATACGTCCGATTAAAACTTTATTTCTTACGGAGATGGATGCATCTCTTGTAAAGAAAAAATTGTGAAGAGGTCTGAGAATATATCTTTCCTTACTCAAAAAATTAGTAAGTGTATTTTTTCTCATAGATACGCCTTCGAGCAAAGCTTTGGAAAGTTCTGCATCAGACATATCCATTAAAAGATCTTTTATTTGAGGAACATTTTCGTTTTCAACAATTTTACTAACAAGTTCTTCTTTATCTTTTTCGTCGCCAACAACTGTTTTTAACAAATCAGCAACTTCGTAAGTTTTCGTAATCTTGTTAAGTGCACCTTTAAATTCATTATACTCAGATGAAGCAACAGCCAGATTTAAAATATCACTGTACAATGCTCTTTCAGCATTTTTAGGTGTCATATTCTCTACTTCGGGTCCGGGTGTATGTAAAATCACACCTTCTAATTCGCCTATTTCCGACCTGACATCAATCACTCTTTCGTTATCGGGCCTCATTAAATCTCTCCGCATAAATTTTAGAATTTTTAAATATTTAAACATCCTAACATACAAAATTTAAGGAAGATTTATAACCCGGATTACCATTTATTAGCGGTAATCCGGGAATTTAATGAATTTTTGGGATTTCTTGGAGCTTCTATTCAGGAATGTACCAGAGGTTATTTTTAATGGCAAGTTTTACGCTGTCGAAATAAATAGCTCTGCCAACTCCGCCTTCACGGAAATCTGTAACTATATCAACGTGTTGTGCTGATTTGTTATAAATACCTTTTTCAGTATATTCTTCAATTTTTGCTTTTCCTTTGTCAGAAGAAGGATCTTCAACATAAGATGCAGGATAGCTGTTGCCAATTGCTATGTGCATTGTTCCGCCAACCTTTTCAACAAACAACGGGTGTTTAAGTACTTTTTCAATTCCGTTGTTCATTCCAAGAGCAACTTCTCCCAATCTGTGAGAACCGGCATCGGTTTCAATAATTTTTTGAAGTGCTTCACCACCGGTTTTGGCAGAGTATTCAACAATTTTTCCTTCTTCAAATTTCAGGTAAATTCCCTGAATTGTAGCGCCGCCCTGAAATACAGGAAGATCAACAAAAATTTCGCCTGTTACAGTGTTTGCGTCCGGACTCGTATAAACTTCGCCGTCTGGAAAGTTTCTGGTTCCAACGCATTTAACAGGAAGACGATCCGTGATATCCATTTCAAGAGTAAGCAGTTTTCCGGTATCAGGATGCTCTGTTTCAATTTTCACTTTTGAAGCTTCTTTTATTAATCTTGCAAGATCTTCTTCAACTTCATCAAGAATTTTAGGATCAACTATTGATGCATTAACAATCACGTCAGTGTATTCTTCGAGTGACATTTCTTCCATATCTGCAAAACCTTGAGTAGGAAACAGTGTTATTACCCAGTTTTTGCTTAATCTTACATTTTTAGGAAGTTCATCTGCTTTGGCAACTGCCTGAGCAAGTTTTTCATCTACATTACCGAAAAATTCAGGATTTTCAGCACCAAGCACTTCTATAAATTTTGTCATTCTTCTGTATCTGTCAATATGCCACTGAGGTACTTTGGCAATCTGCTCTTCACTTCCGTGTCTGGCAACAGAAGCACCCCAAACAGCACCGCGGTTGTTATCCGGCGCGGTTATATTCATATCTGCAATTGCTCCTGCAGCAAAAATTTTATCTTGTAGTACTGAAAGCAAAGGCCAGCAAATTGCTTCACCTTTCAGCATTACAATATCATTTTTATTAACGCCCCCAAGTGAATGATTTATTAAATAATCTGCCCATTTTTCAAGATGTTCCTGTTTAATATTTGCTTTCATATTTTCCTCCAGAAAGTTAAGGCTGTCTGAAATTTGAACCGGTATTAACTAAAAATTTCCGATTCTTTCAGGCAGCCTTTGAGTTTTATCTAATACTAATAATTAACGTAAGAATATAATATTTTTTTTATTGAATTTGTATATGTCTGACTTTCCCTTTAATTTTCCTGAATTTTATGTTTGATGGGTATTTTTCAGAAGTATAAATCTTGTGCAAAGAAGGGACAAAGTCTTTTTCTTTAGCGTTAAAAATATCTGTAAATGTTTGCGGATTTCTGTCAAAAAGAGGAAACCAGCTGCTTTGCACCTGAATCATAAGTTTATGTCCCTTTTTGAATGTGTGAAAAATATCCTGCAATTTGAATTTTACCTTCTCTACTTTACCGGGAGTAAATGCCTGCGGATTGTTAAATCCTTTTCTGTATTTTCCTCTGAAAATATCTCCGCGCAGCAACATCTGATAATTTTTAAGCGGGGCACCTTTAAATGTACTTCCTTTGGCAGTATCCGGAAAAACATCAATAAGCTTTACCACAAAATCAGCATCGGTTCCACTTATCTCGGTAAAGAGTTCAACTTCTATTTCACCTGCAATTGTAACCTCTTCATCAAGTTCTTTTTCAAACTTTAGTACGTCGGGACGAAAAGCAATAAAACGCTGATCTTCATTCATATATCTCTTATTGTAGAAAGAGTTGACTGCAATTGAATCTGTAGTATAAGGAACCGGAAAAGCAGGATCGCTGATATATTCTTCGTAATCTTTTTCTGTTTCTTCATTTTTCAAATTAAATGTAACAGGAACCGTATTTTCAGGAGGCCATTGCTTAAATGAAGCAAATTTGTTTAATCCGGTATCATACAAAGTTGCTTCGCTTAAATTAATGTTTCCTTTTTCTTTCAGATAAAAGTTAAAAAACTGCAACTCAATATGGTCTCTGTAATATTGACTTGTATTAAATGGATATTTCATATCACCGAAATGATCTATTTCTTCTCTGCTCCATCCGCCGTGCGGCCACGGACCCATCACAAGGATGTTGTTGTTATCTTTATTTTTTTCTTCAATTGAAGCATAGGTTTTAAGCGCTCCAAACAAGTCTTCACCATCGTACCAGCCTCCCACAACCATTGTTGCAGGTTTAACATTATGAAAATGAGGAAGTGAACTTCTTGCTTTCCAAAAATCGTCGTACCCGGAATGTTTTGTAATCTTGTTCCAGAAATCGATTTTATTTTTGAAATACTTTTCATTTACATTTTTCAAAGATCCCATTTCAAGGAAAAATTTATATTGATCGACATTCGGGTAAACCGGACGAGAAGGCCATTCGGTGTTTAATCCGGTTTTCTCAATTCCGAATACTGAAATAAAATTAAAGGTAAGCGACAAATGCAATGCTCCGTTATGATAAACATCATCTCCTAAAAACCAGTCGGCAATAGGAGCCTGAGGAGAAACTGCTTTTAATGCCGGGTGTCCGCAAATTGCGCCCATTGCTGCGTAAAATCCGGGATAGGAAATTCCCCACATTCCGACTTTACCGGAATTGTTCGGTACATTTTTAACCAGCCAGTCAATTGTATCGTAAGTGTCTGTGAGTTCATCAACCGCAGCAGGATCTTTATCGGAAATTACCGGACGCATATTTTCATACTTTCCTTCCGACATAAACATTCCCCGTACATCCTGAATTACAAAAATATATTTTTCCATTTCCAAATTATGATTTGGGACAATAGATTCAGGGTATTCATTTTCTCCATAAGGCTTGCAGGAGTATGGTGTACGTGTAAGTAAGATTGGATAAGTTTCCGATTTATCCTGCGGCGAGTAAACTACCGTAAACAGAGTTTTTCCATCACGCATTTCAATTCTGTACACACTTTTTTCATAATTATCTTCAACAAAATCTTTTTGTGCAAACAGTGCGGAAACAAAAAAGAGCAGCAGAACCAGCAATTTTATCGTATCATTTTTTCTCATTTTCAAATCACCCTCGTATATGATTTTTTGATTTAATTTAAATTAGTCACTTCAAAAATAATATCCAAGATTCGAATCATATTAAAATAATATTTCGTAAGTTTACGCCTGAAAATAAAAATGAGCTATGATGCAAAAACACTATTCTATACCGATTTTTATTCCGGAACTTGCTTGTCCGCATCAATGTATTTTTTGTAATCAGAAAAAGATATCGGGACAAATGGAAATTCCTTCTCCCGATGAAGTGATTACAACCATTGAAGAATATTTATCCACAATTCACATAGAAGATGCTCACGTTGAGATTGCATTCTTTGGAGGGAATTTCACAGGAATTCCGGTGGAAGATCAGATAAAATACCTTGAAATTGTACAGCCTTATTTTGAAAAAGGAATAAGCGGATTAAGATGTTCTACTCGTCCCGATTACATCGACGAAGAGACTGTTACCCGGTTAAAAAAGTATGGAATGAATACTATTGAGCTGGGTGCGCAATCTATGTGTGAAAATGTTCTTGTAAAATCGGGACGCGGACATACGGTTGATCACATTGTTAATGCCAGCAAAATTATAAAGGATGCCGGACTTGATCTCGGCTTGCAAATGATGATTGGTCTGCCCGGCGATACATTGCAGGATTCAATTAACACTGCAAATAAAATTGTTGAGCTTGGCGCTGATAATACACGCATCTATCCGGCAATTGTTATAAAAGATACTCCTCTTGCTGAGCTTTATGAAAAAAGAGAATATATCCCTTTGAGTCTGCTCGAAGCAATAAAGTACTCCACAGAGATTTACAAAATTTTTGAAAAAGCAGATGTAACAATTTTACGTGTTGGTCTGCACCCTTCCGAAGGTTTGTTAAATGGAGAAGATCTTGTTGCAGGTCCTTTTCATAAATCATTTCGTGAACTTGTTTATACAGAATTATGGTCAGAAAGACTTCGTCCCCTTATAGCTTATTACGATTACAACGGCGTTAAAATATACGTGCCCGAAGAAGAGATGAATTATGCAATTGGCCATCAGGCACGCAACAGAAATATTTTGAAACAATATTATCACTACGTAAAGTTTGTACCAGATCCAAAGTTAACAGGAAGAGATTTCCATGTTGATTTTTATTGATGCACGTTCATCAGAAAAAGGAATAACAAAACTCTCGGAGTATGGAAAAGTTATTCCTTTTGAAACTACCGGAATTGTTGACGAATATATAAGCTATCATCCTGATCTGTTTTTGTGTAAAACTCCTGATCATTTAATTACCGCACCAAATTTACCTGCAAGCTATTTTAGTCTGTTGGATCAACACAAAATCAAATATATAATTGGAAATTCTTCTGTAGCAAAAGATTATCCGGCCTGTGCAGCATACAATTCAGTTGTGAATAAAAAATTTGTAATTCATAAGACTTCAATTTCAGATAGATCAATAACTGAATTATCTCAAATAAAAATTGATGTAAAACAGGGAATGACAAGGTGCAGTTTAATATCGCTTGATTCAGAAAATTATGTTACTTCTGATAAGGGAATTGAAAAAGTTTTAAGGACACATAAACTAAATGTGATTTATGTTGAACCAAGTCAGATAAATTTGCCCGGGAAGAGTTATGGACAAATAGGCGGAACAGCCGGAATAAATAATGACACAATATTTTTCAACGGTTCATTGAGTTGTTTATCTGAACAAACAGAACTAAGATCATTTATTGAAAATGCCGGAAAGAAAATTGTTGAATTAAGTAAAGATCCGTTGTTTGACGGAGGAAGTATATTTTTTGTTAAATAATTTTTACTGCTGATTATCAAAGGTTACTTTCTTTGCAAGAAATAAAAAATCTTTCGGTTTCTTTCCTTCTTTAATCATCTCAATTATTTTTTCATCTTCCGGATAAAACAATGCTCCGTGAATTTTCTTTATGTTTGAGTTCACAAACAATTCTGCTTCAAAAGTTGAAGAAGGGCCAACAATAAAAACATCACTTTCGGGATTAGTGTTTTTTATAACTTCGAAAAAAGTTCTGTTTAATATTGTTGTTGAAGTAAGAATAACAGCATCAGCTTTTGCAAGATATTCTTTTTGATGTTCAATTGGCACAACATCTTCTGCATCAAAATCAAAGACAGGAACTTCAATTCCAAGCTCATTAAATTTTCTTACAAGTGATGTAAAATAACCTATCATCACAACGGAAGAATAATTTCCACTCTTTATATCTTCAATAATATCAGCATTTTCGGAGATTTTTTTGCCGTAATTTAACTTTGCGTTGTAATATGCTGTAAGAACAGATCGATGAAAATCAGAATCCAGATTAATACTTTTCAGTTTTGATAAATCAGTTTCAATTTCATCTGAAAGTCTGGCACAAATACCGAGATTACGATTATTTAAAACCACTGCAATAAAGTGTTTACCTGTCTCAATTCTTTTTATCGCAGAGAAATCGAAACCATATTTATTATAATAATATTTTAACGGATCATTATTCATATCAGCCCTTTGCAAACAGATCAATAACAGCGGTTGTCATCGCTTTTACACCTGTTACTATTGTTTTATCGGGATCAGGAGCAAGATAAGGTGAATGAAGCGGAGGCGTTTTACCCTTTAATTCTTCCGGTAAATTTACGCATGATAAATTATCTACCCCCAGCCAAAATATAGCAGATTTAATTTCAGGTTTCTCTCTTCTGAAAATTTCAAAATCTTCTCCAACTGTAACAGGCGGAACATTTTTAACTTTTTCTTTTCCCAGAGTTTCAGCAAAAGAACCGGTAATTGTTTTAACCAGCTTCGGATCATTAACAACTGTAGGGTGGTAATTTTCCAATCCTTTAAGTTCTGGTAATTTATCTTCACTTATTCCGGCAGCTCTTGCAAGGTTTTCAGAAATACGTTTTATCGATTCAATAATTTTTGTGCGAACTTCATCTGAATATGTTCTCAAAGTCAGTTTCATTTCAACAGATTCAGGAATTATGTTATGTTTACTTCCGCCTCGAATTGATCCGACAGTAACAACAGCCGGTTCAAAAGGAGCTACTTCCCGACTCACAATCGTCTGCAACGCCAGCACAATCTGCGAAGCTAACACAATTGGATCTTTGGCTCTTTGCGGAACAGCTCCGTGTCCACCCTCGCCATAAACAATAAGATCGAGCGTATCAACGCCAGCCCAGGCAGAACCGGGTGTGAAACCTACTTCACCTGAATTTATTTCAGGCCAGATGTGATAAGCAAGAAGGTAATCAGGTACAGGAACTTTATTAAACAAACCATTATCAATCATTGCTTTGGCGCCTTTTCCAAGTTCCTCTGCTGGCTGACAAAGAAGAATTAATGTTCCTTTCCATTTGTCTTTATGTTCAATCAGTTTTTTTGCAGTTCCGGTAAAAACCGTCATATGCATATCGTGTCCGCAAGCATGCATAACTTTTACATCATTGCCAAACCAATCGGTAGTTGACTTTTCACTTTTGTATTCAAGTTCGGTCATTTCATCAATCGGTAAAGCATCTATATCGGTTCTGAGCATAATTACAGGTCCCTCACCATTTTTTACAACAGCGGCAATTCCCGTTACTCCAAAACCGGAATAAATTTCATCAGGGTTTAATGCTTCAAGTTCTGCTTTCATTTTTTTTGAAGTCTCAAATTCCTGAAAAGATATTTCAGGATTTTTATGCAAATCGATATATAACTTTTTCAGTTCCCGTAACTCATTTTCTTTAAGATCAAACATAATTTTCCTTATCTGAAATATTTGTCAGTTTCTCTTTGTACCTGTGTAAATAAATGCGCTGTGATTCATTTTTATGCAGTGCCCGAGATCAGTTCCAATTTTGTTTCCGCACTCGCAGATTGCTTCTCCGTTGTTATACTGAAGTTTAAACAATTTTGTTATTCTCTCTTTATAGCAGCGTAAAACATTTCCCTTTCCAATTTTATCATACTTAAAAAGTTTAGCTTTACAACCAGCGCATTTAATTACAAGCATATTTCTTCTAAATTTTGATTTACAAATTTAAGCAATTTCATTAATAATTATTCTGTCTCTCTTTCAGGAAGAAAATATTTTTCATTTAATGATTGCAACAGACTTTTAATAATTGTATAATTTCATCCGTTTTGAACCAAAGTTTTATAAACAAATTAAACGAGTTTACAAATATTTATGTTTGATCTGCTGCTTAAATTATTTCTCTCCTTTCTTAAGGTAGGTTCATTTTCATTTGGAGGTGCTTATTCTCTAATTCCTCTGATTGAAAGAGAGACTGTAAAAAATCATAACTGGCTTACTCAAGATGAATTTTTAAAAGTGCTTGGCGGAGTTGAAGTTTTACCCGGAGCAATCTCAATTAAATTTGCAACCTATACAGGATACAAAATTGCCGGTATTCCGGGAGCTGTTGCTGCAAATCTAGGTAATATGATTATGCCTGCCGCGGGAATAATTCTGCTTTATTATTTTTATTCATTTGTTGAAAAAAATGAATCCCTGAAAAAATCTTTTGTCGGGATAAAGTATGGAATAATAGGAATTATAATGGCAGTGATGTTAAAATATTCAATTCGGAGTGATGTTGAAATAAAGAGTTTTATCTTTATAATTACCGGATTCATTCTCACATTTCTGTTCGATCTGCATCCGGCAATTACAGTAATTTTATTAGGTATTGCAGCGTTTTTTGTTTAATCGTTTATTATGTAAAGATCTCGTAATAAATTAACAGTCAAACAGGCATGAACCGGAAGTACACCTATCAGGTCGCCGATATTTATCTTTTCAAATGTTTCTTTGTTTAGTTTTATAATTCCATGCTCCTGAGAAAGTGATTTAACGTAAGAATCTTTAATTGGTTCGCTCCAGCCGTTTTCAGTCAGTTCAACCGGAAGTCCAAATGTTTTTCCAAATCGTGTTTCGCAGTTTTCTTTGGAAAGATGAACTCCTCCTCCATAAACTACAATTTCATTTCTTTCTTTATGTTTTGCCACTACCGGAAGTGCGACTGCAATAGCAATATCTTCATACTCACAGCTTCCAATCTCTTTTTGCATTATATCATAAAACACAAAATTTCCGGGACGCAGTTCATCTACACCGAAAAAATCATCCATTAAACTACAGCTTGGTGTATCACCAATTGAGAGTAAAATATTGTCATATTGATGCCCGAGTGATTTTTTCAGATCTTTCATTTTTTTCATCTGACTGTAATGTACTTCTTCAATTTCTTCAAATCCGCGACATTGATATGTATGGCCGGCATGTGTTAAAAGTCCTTTAAACTTCAGCCTTTTTGTCTGCTGTAAAAAAAGTATCAAATCAGCAATGTAATGAAACTCGTCGGCACCTATTCCTGCTCTGTTATAACCTATATCTATTTTTATAAATATCCCCGCTTCCGATTTCAGATTTTCATCCAGAAATATTGCGGCTTCTCTGCTTTCAATAAGAAGGTTAAGATCAATTTTTTTTGCAAGTTTATTAATATCTTTTATTTCTCTGGTATTAACGGGAAAGGCTATAGTTAAATCTTTCCATCCGTTTTTAACAAAGTAAGCAGCCATTTCAACACTCGATACAGTTGCTTTATCCACTCCGCTTTCTTTGAACCATTTTCCTACTTCGACTGATTGATGGGTTTTGAAGTGAGGACGAAAAATTAATCCTTTTTCTTCTGCTTTTGCAGTCATCCTCTTAATGTTTTTCAGTGCCTTTGATTTATCTATAAGAATAGTTGGTTTGGTAATTTTATCAAACATTTTATTTCCTGCTATTTAACCATTTCATAGCTTCTCTTTTACTGAATTCGGAAATGGTATTCTCTTTTACAAAGTTAGTTACATAATCGGGATTTGTTTTGGAATATTCACGTAAAATCCAGCCGATTGCTTTTTTAATAAAGAACTCATTTGAATCTTTTAATCTCAAAATATAATCGCTCAGTAACTTTTCATCTGTATCGGCTTTATATTTTAATTGAAAAAGGAGTGAAGTCCTTTGCAGCCATATATTTCCGGAGTTTATCCATTTTTCTGTTACCGGATAAATCTCATCCGGATAGGTTTTGAAATGTTCTCCAATAACACCGGCTGCGAGTCCGTCAACAGAATCCCACCAGCTGTTTGTAACAATGAGATCTTCCCACAGTTGAAGATAATTCTTCTTAAGTTTCTTTTGAAGTTTGTGTATCAAATCGAGAGTGAAATAATGTACCTCTCTTTGCGGTTCTGCCCAGAGTTTTCTGATTACTTTTTCAAATTCTTGTTCATCAGGATAACCAAATTCAGCAAATATTTCTTTGGAAAGTTTTCTTCTTTCGGGAGTTTTAATTCCAAAAAATTCAAACTTCCCTTTCATATAATCTGACATAGGTTTTATATTTTCAGGAACAGAATTGGTTTTAAACTTCTCTGTAATATTCAGAACATATTTCATTTTTTCTTACTGCTCTTTTTTATCTGAGATTTCTGCAATCGTTTTTTTCTGGTTTTCTTTTTCTCTACTGAAAAACCAAACTTGCCAAGTTTTTCTCCTAGTGTATAATATTTTCCGTGCGAGTAGCAAATAGGATTTGCAGCCTGTAAATTAAACGCACCTGTTTCCGGATCAAGATATTTTTTATCTGCGTTAACAGCAACAACTTCTGCAATAAACATATCGTGAACACCAAGCGGTTTTATCTCTTTTACAACACACTCAATATTGATAGGTGATTCTTTTATCAGCGGAGCTTTTACTTTGCTTCCCTGCACCGGAGTTAGTTTCATTTCTTTGAATTTATCATAATCTCTCCCCGATCTTACTCCGCACCAGTCAGTTGCCCGTGCAAGTTTTTTTGTGGTCAGATTTATCACAAATTCCATATTCTTTTTTATAATTCCGTACGAATGACGTTCCGGTCTGATTGAAACATAACACATAGCCGGATCTGTGCAAATTGTGCCTGTCCAGGAAGCAGTGAAAATATTATATTCTTTTTTTTCGGAACCACAGCTGACCATCACTGCGGGTACAGGATAGATCAATGTTCCCGGTTTCCAAATTTCTTTTGTCATAATTTTCTCATTGGTGAATAGCAAATATCACAATAAATTTGATTAATCTCTAATTTACTTTTCGGCTATATTTTGTTTATATTTCAACAGCAGAAGGCACATCTGCATTCATAAAAATATAAAAGGAGAAAAAATGAAAAAATGGTTCTTTTTTGTTTTAGCGATTATGGTTTTTACAGCCTGTAATCCTAAAGTCTACACATTGCCAAAGGTATCTAATTCGGGTGACGTTGTGATAAGTCAAAAATTAATTATCCCGGAAGAGTTTGAAGTGCTTTCAACAGATTTTGCTGCTACTATGGCGGTTGATTCATCAATTATTTCAGGA
>JBGRQB010000091.1:0-16500 GCA_041725875.1 Rhodothermaceae bacterium | reverse complement strand
CAGATAAAATTGAACTTAACAAATCAATTGCATAATAATCTTCCGATTTTGTTTCAGGAACATGAAATGCAATAAGCATATTAGGAGAAGTTACATCTTTTGCAACCATAACTCTTTTTTCGCCCATTTGTTCCGGTTCTGTTGTATGAATTTTTTTTGGCGGATTATTTGCCGGAATTGGTTCAAAATATTCTTTTGTAAGTTTTTTTATCTGGTCAAGAGTTACTGCACCCGAGATAACTAAAACACCATTATTAGGTGCGTAATAAGTATCAAAATATTTTTGCAGATCTTCCTTTTTCCAGTTTAAAATATCGGATTCATAGCCTATTACAGTCCACTTATAAGGATGAGCCATAAACGCACAGGATTTAACCTGTTCCTGTAAAAGAGAAAAGTTAGAATTTTCGCGCCCGGTTAAATACTCGGAATGAACAACGCCACGTTCACTTTCAATCATTTTTTCATCTAAAGCAAGATTTGCAATTCTGTCTGCTTCAAGATCAAAAATAGTTTCAATTGCAGAAGTAGGGAACCAGTCACTGTAAACAGTTACATTTTCCGTAGTGTAAGCATTATTGGCTCCGCCGGCAGCTTCCATAACCCGGTCAAACATTTTAGGGCCATATTTTTTTGCGCCGTTAAACATCATATGTTCAAAAAAGTGAGATAATCCTGTAATTCCCGGATATTCATTTCTTGAGCCGACTTTCCAAAACATATACATTGCAACATTTGGAATTGACTGATCTTCAAGAACAATAACTTTCAGACCGTTCTTAAGAGTAAAGGTTTTTACCTCATCTTTTCCGGTCATCCCGACAACCAATGCAGTCATCAATAAAAAGAGAAACAAAGTTTTAACTGGTTTCACTAAAACCTCCATTAATATTTATAAGTATTTACAAGCTAACAAATTGACGTATGAATTCGAATATTGTTTTATTAGTGTAACTGCTACTAATACGAACAGACTACAAAAACCCTCTATTGGTTGCATTTTTTTATTGAAAATTATTTACGATTTACCGTCCAAATAATTCGTTTTACCGAATAAATATTTTCAGTGAAGATTTATATATATAATGTTGCAGAACAATAAAAAAGGAAAAGAAGTGATACCCGGATTTAAAAACTGGAAAGTGCGTCTTGATGAAAGTGTTGATACAGAACAAAGAATTGCCCGCGTAATAACAGTAAACAAAACCAATTACAATATTTTAATTGATGGAAGAGAAGTTTTAGCAGAAGCAAGCGGCAAGTTAATTTATTCTTCGGAAGGTGAGACAGATTTACCTGTTGCCGGAGATTTTGTAGTTGCAGATGTTTTTGATGATCTAGCAATAATTCACGATGTTTTACCAAGGTTTTCTTTTCTGAAAAGAAAAAGTGCCGGAAAAAAGGTTGAGTTTCAATCTATTGCAGCAAACATAGATTATGGATTTATTGTTCAGGCAATTGATACAGATTTTAATATACGCCGACTCGAAAGATATCTTGCAATGATTTATGAAGCAGATATTATTCCTGTAATTATCCTGACAAAAACAGATTTAATTTCTGAGGAAGAAAAGGAAGAAAAAATTTCCCTGATTGAAAAAAACTATAACGAACTGAAAATATTTACAGTCTGCAACATTGATAAAAACGGAATAGATGAAATAATAAATATTCTTGAAGAAGATAAAACATATTGTTTTCTTGGTTCTTCCGGAGTGGGTAAAAGTACTTTGATCAATAATCTTACAGGAAATGAAAATCTCGCTACAAGAGAAGTTCGTTCTTCAGATAAAAAAGGGAAACACACAACCACCAGAAGAGAATTAATTTTGCTGAACAACGGAAGCATTTTAATTGATACTCCCGGAATGAGAGAACTTGCCAATATTTCAATTGATGACGGACTTGATGAAACATTTTACGAAATAAGTGAATTAATAAAAGAATGTAAATTTTCAGATTGCAACCATACAAGTGATTCAGGATGTGCGCTTTTAAATGCTGTTGATAAAGGTATTGTCAGCAGGGAACGTTACGACAGTTTTATTAAACTGAAAAAAGAATCGGAACATTATGAGAGCACATATTACGAAAAGAAAAAAAAAGATAAAAAGTTTACCAAGATGTGTAAGACAATTATGAAAGAAAAAAGTAATAAGAGATAAAAATATTTAAAATTAAAAAATCCCAGAGATGTTTCCGGGATTTTTTTATACAATAAAACTATTTTTTCCAGGTTGCAGGATCAGGTTTTTTGAAAACAGAAGCATCAACATTTTTATTGATTTCAATCTCTTTAATTTCCAGAGATCTGTATCTTATGCCATACTCAGATTCAATAAGATAAGGCATCATAACATTTTCCACTTTTTGATATTCAGAAAAGAAAACTTCATAACTTTTAGCTCTTCCAAAATCATAAGTGGTTCCTGTCATACTAACTTCCAAAAATGTTTCAGCACTGATATACCAGAACTCTACACTTTTATCTTTTAGTATTACTTTTAACTTATAAACATCTTCACCATCAAGATTTTCTGTTCCGGCAAATTCAATTTTGTTTCCTTTGGCTTTGTAATTCCAGAATACAGGATCAAAAAATCTTTCTCTTAAAGTTACTTTTGCTAAATTTCCTTCAGCTGGAATGAATGATGGTTTTGCAAATTGTTCTCCCATTAAAGGATTAACCCACCAGGCTTTTTTTCCGTCAAAAGCGTGAATTGTAAAACGGTTTAATCTTTCGGTATCAAAACGATAAAGATCAGGGCGTTGTTTGTAAATAACAAATTCTTCCGGATTACTAAAATTTACATAGGTTCCGGTCATTTTAATTGTTTTAACTTTTTCCCAGTTTGCTTTTCCGCCGCGTGCTTCAATATTTTTACTGATTATTTCATCAATAGAAATATCTTGTGCAAATGAAAATGAGATAAAGGCAACAACTGCTATTAAAAGAACCGAAAATTTGCTGCCGTTCTGGTTTGTTTTATTTTGAAAGATCATAACAGGCAATCTCCTCTCTGCTTCTTAAATAAAGTTTACCATCGGCAAGTGTCGGGGAAGTCCAGCTTAATCCCTCAATCACTTTTGCTTTTGCAAGTTGTACAAATTTCTTTGAATTAACTTCTGCCAGCACAAGTTTTCCTCTGTCAGTAAGAATAACAAGTTTGTTATCGGAAATAATTAAACTTCCTTTTCCTAGTCCGCGTTTTCTCCAGGTTCTTTTACCTGTTTTAGCATCGATGCAGTGAAGAGTTGCATTGCTGAAACCATAGATATATCCGTTATAATAAACAGATGAGTTAAAATGATTCTGCATCTCTTCTGAAAACCAAACAGTATCAGCTGCAAATGAATTATTTTCTTTTTTCACTTCAATTAGCATACAGCCATATTTGTCTTCGGAACTTGAAACAAACACTTTGTTTGGCGGAATAAATAAAGGCATTGCAATTACAGCCGGAACCGAAGGGCCATCCCAAATTTCTTTACCTTCAGGAGAGAGTGCAACAATTTTTCTTGCGCCGCGTCTTTTCCCGTCTTTCATTACAATTTTTGTTGCTGAAAAAACTATCTGAGGTTCGTTGTAAATATTTGCTAAAAAAGGAGAAGAATAACTGACAACTGTTTCGCCTGTCTGCCATTTTTTTTCACCGGTTATTTTGTCAAAAGCAAGAAATGCAGTATTATCAGTTCTTCCGCCTGCGTGAATAACTACATTGTTGCCAACAACTATCGGAGAAGTGCAATGACCTCTTTGCGGCATTCTGATTTTCAGACTGTCAGAAAGGTAATGCTTCCAGTTGATTTTTCCTGTTTCAGTGTCAACAGCGTAAAGATGTCCCCAGGAATTATAGATAAAAGCTTGCTTTCCGTCTAAAGTAGGAGTTGCGCGCGGACCGTTTCCAAACTCTTCAACAAACTCTTTTCCGATATTTTGTCGCCAGAGTTCTTTTCCTGTTTTTCTGTCATAACCGGCAATTACTTCCATACTGTCTTCGGCAAAAGCTGTTATAATCCTGGTTCCGTCAACAACTATCCCGGAAAAACCATCACCAATTTTATGTTTCCAGACAAGTGGTGGCTGGGAATCTTTTTCCCAGACTTTCAGTGGTACTTTAGAAGTGGAAATTCCATCTCTGTTTACTCCGCGGTAATCTGACCATTTGTCGTTAAACGTCTGATCTCCACCGCAGGAAGTTAATATTGCAAGAATTAGTAGCAGACTAAAAACAGCAGATAGTTTTAGTCCTTTTGTTTTAATTTTCATTTTTCCCCCAAGAATTTTGATAATTAAAATTGAATAGTAAAATGTGACAATTAATAATTCTAATTGTGTAAAAATATAGTGATTTATAAATGCATAATGCAAGAAGTTTATTAAGATATGAGTATCTTCTAAATAAACTTTGTAATCAGATTTTATGATCTGGAATAATTTTAATTTTAAAAAAATAATCTATATTTTTTGGATCTGTTATAGATTAATTATAAATAGGTTGTCATATCAGCACAAAGATTCGTTTTCTTATCCTTTTCCTGCTTTTAGGAAGTTTGTTAACAGCACAAAGATTTAATGTTACGCATTATAATAATCAGACAGGATTACCTGAACAGAGAGTATTGGGAGTGGTTCAATTAAAAAATGGGAAAATGTTTTTTCTTCATGAAGCATTTCTATCAGTTTATGATGGAAGTTCGTGGGAAATTGAGGAGCAGAAATTAGAAAGAAGTATCAGATCATTTAAAGTATGTAAAGATAATGATGAAAAATTGTGGTTTTATTCAGATGGGATTTTTCTGGGTATAAAAACACTACACAATGGTAAATGGAAAATATTTTCAAATGGTGAACATAATCAATATTTTTATTTGAAAAGAGGTTCTGGTTTAATCAGAGATTTAATTGTTACACAAATTGATAATTCAGATCATATTGCTAAATGCGATGAACGTTCGGTTTATTACTATGATGGAAAATGGAAGTTTGTCGATATTCCAAAACAAAAAGAAGAAATAGAAATATTTGATTTAGAGTTCATAGATAAAGATCTTTACATTGCATCATCAGGCGGGATTTATATCTATAATAGAGACTCCTTCAAGATATTAAAACCAAAAAATTTGGGTGCTCCCTCTGATAAAGTTATTGCTGTTAAACAATATACAGGAACAGATAATAAACGCCAAATCTGGTTATTAGGTGAAAATTGGATAGGATATATTGAGAATTCAAAGTTAGAAATTTTAGATAGGTTTGATTTTTCTATTAGTAAAGCATTAGTAACTAATCAGCCTTTTTTTGAAGTTTTTGAAAACGACCTTTTTTTCGGGGGTATTAATTCTGTCTACTTTTTTAACAAAAAAAGCAGAAAAACAAAAAAATTAACGGTTAATGACGGATTAATTTCTAATGGTGCTACTCAAGTATTTGAAGACAGAGAAAAAAATATTTGGATAACTTCTCTTAAAGGAATTACAAAACTCAGAAGAAGAGAGTTTATTACTTTCGATTCAGGTGATGGGCTTTTAGAGAATGAAGTTTCTGCAATATCGCAACTCAGTAATGGTGATTTAGTGCTGGGGTATAATAGCGGAATTGGTTTTTTTGATGAAAAAAATGCAAGAAATATAAAATTTGGTCAAACTCTAAAGGATGCCGGATTTTATCAAAGGGTTTTTAATATAGATGTTGAAAATGATAATGCCATTTGGTTTACTTCATCTCATGTAGGAATTGGAAAGTTAAACAAAAATGGGAAAATAAAGTGGTATAGCTCTAAGGAAAACAATAGCTACTTGAGTTTTTACAGAGATAGTGAGTTTTTTTTAGTTGGAACTCCAAAGGGGGTTAAAAAATTTGAGAAAAATAAATTTTTGGATTGGTTACCCAATACAAAAAATCGTTATATCAGAGGAATCGAAAAATTTGATGATAATTCGTTTCTTATTGCAGCAAGAGATGGAGTATTAAAACATAATATTAACGGGACATCAAATTTTTTCAGAGGTCCAAATGAGCCATATTGTTTTCTAAGAAGAGATGAAAACTCTTTTTATGTTGGAAGCAGATACGGGTTATTTTTATTAAAAGATGAACTTGTGCAAACGATAAAGTTAGCAGGAAAAGAAATAAGAAAGGAAGTATATTTTCTTAAAAATGATAAAACAGGTAATTTATGGATAGGGACAAACAACGGTATTTATGTATGGAATAGAAAAGATCTGGTAAATATTAATACAGAAAACGGATTCCCTCACAATGAAACAAATCGTGGCGCAGGTTTTTGTGATAAAGATGGAAATTTCTGGGTTGGAACTGCACGAGGATTAGTTAAGTTTGAAACAGTACCTCAAAAACCTGATACAACCAAACCATTCCTTGAATTTAAAGAGTATAAAAATTTTGAAGGCAAAAGTATTAAACTGAATAAACGTGAAATTGAAGTTGCTCACGATGAAAACAATTTTACTATGATATTTAACGGAGTTTCATTTATAGATGAAAACAAACTTGAATATGAAATTTCAATACTTGACCATCACACTGAAAAAATAAATAGTTTTATGCAAAAGAATGGTAATTACAGACTGTCAAATTTAGCCGAAGGTGAATATACTTTTACAGTTCGAGTAAAAAATCCATATGGAATATTAAGTGATCCATCAAGTGTAAAGATTGTAATAGCACCTCCTTATTACAAGACATACTGGTTTGTACTCCTGATGATGGGAGTGGTAATTTTTGTAGCCATCTTCATTCAGAACTTCTTCCACCAGCGAAGCTACTCCAAAAGACTGAAAAAAGAAGTAGATGAGAGAACCAAGTCACTTAACATCTCAAATAAAAAGTACCGAATAATCTCAGAAACCATAGAAGAGATCACCTGGAATTTTAACAAAGATCTTGAGCTGGATTATGTTAGTCCGACAGTAAAAAAACTACTTGGTTATTCACCCGAAGCACTTCAAAAACTTGATGAACAGAAATCAATAGTAGAGAGATTCTGTGAGTATTTCGAAGAGTTTGATATTGAGAAGTTAAAGAGAGAGAGCATAGTAACAGAGTTTAAGTATGTAACAAAATCAAATAAAACACTAAACTTTGAGATCTTCACCACTCCGGTATTGAATCACAATAAATTCCAGGGAGTAATCGGGGTAACAAGAGAGATAAGTCAGCGCAAGGCAAGAGAGCGGGTGAAGTCAGCAGCGATAATCCAGACAGTGGAAGTAGAGAGAAGAAGGATAGCCAGAGAGTTACACGATAATCTTGGTCAAATACTGGCAAGTATAAAGTTGAGGCTGGAGGTGTTCAGGATAAAAAACAGTGAAGATAAGGATATAGGTGAGGCATATGAACAGTTGAGTCTGGTTAAGAAAGAGTTGAAGACGATAATAGAGAACTTGAATCCGTTGCCATATGGAAAGATAGATTTGATAGATGCCTTGCGGGATATATGTGAGACACATAGGAGGAAGAAGATAATCAACACGGAGTTTGTGTTGGAGAGTAATGTAGAATATGTGGAGATGAAGGAAGACCATCGCTTGATGATATACAGGATAGTTCAGGAGGCGTTGACAAATGCGATATTGTACTCTTATGCAGAGGAGATTAGGATAGAGGTAGAGAAGGGGGAGAAGGAGTTCAGGTTGAGAGTAGTGGATAATGGAAGAGGATTTGAAATGGGGAGAATGAAAGAGATAGAGGGCTTTGGGTTTCAAAATATGAGACAGAGGGCTTCGGTGTTGGGAGCTGAGTTGAATATTGAAAGTGAAGAGGGGAAGGGGACAGTTATAAGTTTAAAAATATAACAACAAAATTGCTTGTCCAAATTTCGGTTGTTACCTTATCAATTTTCTGATAAATTACTGTGAGTAAAATCGGAGAATCAAAATGACTAAACATCTTCCTTCTAAAACCGAAATGTATAAAGCTTTAATTGAAAGAAACAGCGCTTATGAAGGAATATTTTACGCTGCAATTAAAACTACCGGTGTGTTTTGCAGACCCACATGTTTTGCCAGAAAACCAAAAGAAGAGAACATCGAATATTTTTCCACAATTAAAGAAGCTTTGGATAACGGATATCGGCCATGTAAAAAATGTACTCCGTTGCTTAAAAAAGGAGAAACACCCGACTGGATCAAAGAAATTATAGAAATGGTAAATTCAGGTAAAACACAAAAACTTAAAGATTATGAATTAAAAAACATGGGAATTGATCCTGTAAAACTGAGAAGATGGTTCAAGCAAAATTATGGAATTACATTTCAGTCATATCTGCGTTCTTTAAGAATAAATGATGCATTTGGCAGAATAAAACTTGGCGATAAGGTAACCTCACTTGCATTTGAAAGCGGCTATAACTCAGTAAGCGGATTTACAGATCAATTCAAAAAAACGACCGGATTTTCTCCCTCGGACAGTAAATCGAAATATGTTGTTAATGTTATAAGAATTGCAACTCCTCTCGGACCAATGCTCGCTGGTGCAACTGAACAAGGTGTTTGTCTGCTCGAGTTTACAGATAGAAAAATGCTTGAAACACAAATAAAACGATTAAAAAAATATTTTAATTCAGAATTTCTTACTGCAGAAAATAAATATATAAAACAACTGGATGTTGAATTAAAAGAATACTTTGCGGGAAAAAGAATAAAATTTGATGTACCACTTGTTTTTCCCGGAACTGAATTTCAAATGAAAGTGTGGAAAGAACTTTTGAATGTTCCATTTGGCAAAACCAGATCTTACAAAGAACAGGCAGTTGCACTTAAAAATGAAAATGGAATTAGAGCAGTTGCAAAAGCAAATGGCGATAACCGAATTTCCATCCTTATTCCTTGCCACAGAATAATCGGCAGTGACGGATCACTTACAGGATATGGCGGGGGGGTGGAAAGGAAAAAATGGCTCCTGGAACATGAAAGAAAAGTTATTTCCAGTTAAGATAGATTAACTTTTAATAAGTCGGATCCTGAAAATATAAAACTGAGAATTCCAACATCTAAAAAAAGAGCCCGCAAACAGGTCTGGAAAAGTAAAACAGACGTACCTCCGACAAAAACTATTCTAAAGAGACAAGCTTGTCTTAGAAAGCCTTTATTGCAGAAGCCGATATATTTAATAAAATTGAACAATAATAAATGGCTATTATTGCGCAAATCGGATGTGAATATCCTTGTTGTTTTACCATACAATAATCAATATTAGAAAAATCTGAAAAATTAATTTTTAAAATTGTGTGTACAAGCAAAATTTTTATATATTTGTATTATGGCTCAAATTAAAGATTATTTAAATAATTGTCTCTACTTTACAACGACTGCCTTATCGAGAAAAATAACAAAAATGGCAGAAGAAAGCTTTAAGCCGATAGGTTTAACACCCTCTTATGCTTTCTTATTGATGATTGTAAATGAAGAGCCCGGAATAGAACCAAAGGTACTCAGCAAGCAGTTGAATCTGGCTCCCTCAACAGTTACACGTTTTGTTGATAAACTTGTCTACCAGGGATATCTGCGTCGTGAAACAATTGGTAAGAATATTTTGATACATCCTGAGCAAAAATGTACTGATATTCAGGAAGCTATAGGCAATTGCTGGAAAAACCTCTATACTAACTACTGTGATGTACTAGGTGAGAATCTTGCTAATACGCTCAATAAAAGCGTTTTTTATGCTTCAAATAAGCTAAAATAAAAAATTTAATTATATATTTGTATGTACAAACATAAATGTTTTTTAAAAGGAGAAAATATGAAGAACACACTTGTTATTTTAACACATCCCGATTTTGATAACTCAATTGCAAACAAGACAATTGTAACAAATATTTCACAGCAGACTGAAAATGTTAAAGTCCGACACCTGGATAAAATTTATCCTGACTTTAATATCGATATCGAAACCGAGCAGAATGAATTGCTTAAAGCTGATACAATAGTTTTTCAGTTTCCGTTTTTCTGGTACAGCACTCCCGCCCTTCTGAAACACTGGATCGATAAAGTCTTTTCATTCAACTTTGCATACGGACCAGAAGGCGATAAATTAAAAGGGAAAAACTTTCTACTTTCATTCACTGTCGGAGGTACCGAAGATGCTTACAAACCAACCGGCTATAATCATTTTTATATAGAGGATTTTCTGAAACCTTTTGAACAAACAGCATATTTATCAGGAATGATCTGGAATAAACCAATTTTTACAAATTGGATGGTTTATGTCCCCGGAGTCTATAATACAAAAAATGAAGTGATAAAAAGAGCGGAAAAACACTCACTTCGCTTAGCTGAATTTATAAACTCAAAAAATAAGTTTTTCCCGGAAAACAGAATTAAAGAGTTTATTTCCGAATGGTTTTCAAAGTTTGATATGCTGGAAGAAACAGGATATTTTATTCGCCACATATATCCAGATGCAAAATTTGTATTTCCCGAAGGAGAATTTGTTGGTCATCAGGGGTTTGCAGACTGGTATAACAAAATTCTAAATAAGTTTGAAGCACCGGTTAAGCATGAAATTTCTGATATAAAAATAACAGATATGGGAAATAGTAAGTTTAATGTTTCACTAAATATTACATTGGAAAGTAAAAAGAAAGATGGTTTGCCATTTAGCCAAAAAATAAGTGAAAACTGGAATATTGTACTACAGGATGAAGATCTGGTAAAGATATCAGAATATAAGGCGCTGGCTGTTAATTAAAGCTATCATTTTATTTAGCGCTTTTTTATATTGTTCTCGTCATAAAAGAGAGGAAGTATGAAAAAACTTTTGGTAATTTTATCAGTAATCTTTCTTTTTGCTGCCTGTAAAACAGAACCTAAAGCAGAAAATGTAAAATATCTGACATCACTTCATTGTGAAGGATGTAAACAGACTATTTCAAACAAGCTGAATAAAACAGAAGGGATTTTAAGTTATAATGTTGAAGTCCCCACAAAAATTGTATCAATTGAATATGATGCAAATGTAACCGATTCGCTAAAGCTGAAAAATTTGTTAATTGATTTGGGTTATAGTGCAAATAAAATAAATTAAGACCGAAATTTATTTCGGTCTGTTTTTTATACAAGAATCCAAAATTTCTAATTAAAGATTAAAAAGGCAATAACGATCGTTCGTATATTGGAAAAATAGTCAAATTTAATCGATTATTCAGGTATAAAGAAATTTAATCAGATAATGTGTATTTTTATAAATGAATTTTAAAACAGAAAGAATTAAAAATGAATAAAACAATAATTGTTCTTGGATCATCAAGATTACATGGTAATACCTGGAAATTATGTAAAAAATTATCTGATTTAACAAACGTGGATATAATCAATCTTAAAGAATATGATATTCACGAATATGATTATGATAATAAATATGATGATGACGATTTTCCACCGTTATTGGAAAAAATTGCGAAATATGATACAATTATCTTTGCAACTCCAATTTACTGGTATTCTATGAGCGCCCGATTAAAAATGTTTATCGATAGATTGTCAGATTTAATAACAACCAAAAAAGATCTTGGCAGACAAATAAAAGGGAAAAATCTGGCTCTGCTAAGTACAAATTATGATGGAACACTCGATTTCGATTTTGCACTTCCTTTTAGAATGACAGCCAAATATCTTCACTTGGAATTTACTGGACATTTACACCTAAGTGGTCTGGAGCTCGAAAGTGACAATCTTTCCGATGAAAGTAAAAATAAAATTGAAAAATTTATTAAATCTAATAATCTGGAAAAAGACCTTACAAAATCTGCCTGATGCAAATAAATAAAAATACAAATTGGATCTTTTGTCTTATTTGATTAAATTAGAATTCCATTTTTAACTCAACCGGAAAAAATATGACGTTGGAAGACAAAATTATTGAAGCGATGAAAAAAGAAGGTACTCCGCTTAATGCAGGTAAAATTACTGAACTTACCGGAGCTGACAGAAAAGAAGTGGATAAAGCCATGAAAAATCTGAAAAAAGAAGAAAAGATTGTTTCACCAAAAAGATGTTTCTGGACTCCTGCCTGATCGATTCAAAAAATTTACTTCTTAAGAGCGCCGTTTAAAATTAAACTGCGCTTTTTTTATATCCCATTAATAAAGTAGGGAACAAATTGAAAGTTAATCCGACTAAATATCCAATTACACAAAGATCTCATTCGGGGGGAATGAGATCAAAATTTTCACACACTCTTTATTAGTTAATAACTCATAATCAACTCTTACCCTTATCTGGCACTACCAGGATAAGGGTTTTTATTTGGAAAAATAAATTTTAAAGCGCTTTTTATATTCTTCGATAATCAACATATAAAAATATTCGGGTTTGATATGAAAAAAATTTTAATAACAGGCGGAAGTGGTTTAGTAGGTAGTTATCTTATTAAAAACTTAAAAGATGACAATTGTGAATTAAGGGTTTTAAGCAGAAATAAAGATGCTGAAAGTGATGCTACAGTTTATTTTTGGGATTGGCGTAAAAAAGAAATTGAAGAAGAAGCTCTTAAAGATCTCGATGTTATTATAAATTTGGCAGGTGCAAATATTGCAGCTAAATTATGGACTGAAGAAAGAAAAAAAGAAATTCTTAAAAGCAGAACCGAAACACTCGAATTGTTATTTGAAAAATGTAAAGCTTTAAATACCAAACCCGCAACTTTGATTTCAGCATCAGCAATCGGCTATTACGGCAATAGTAGAGACCTTAAATTTTACACGGAAAAGGACAGACCATCGAGTGACTTTTTAGGAAGTGTCTGTAAAGAGTGGGAAGAAAAAGCAGAGAAATTTACAGAGCTGGGAACACGTGTTGTAAAACTCAGAATCGGGGCAGTTCTTGCAAAAGAAGGCGGAATCTTAAAAAAACTTACTCCTTTGTTTAAATGTGGACTCGGAGCTTCGCTTGGTTCAGGAACCCAAATATTCTCATATATACATATAGTTGATCTTATTGACATAATAAAATTTGCAATGGAAAATGAAGAAATAAGCGGAAGCTATAATGCTGTTAGTCCGGAAGTAATAAATAATTTTGAATTTTCCAGATCAATGGCAAATGTAATGAAACGAGCACTTATTGTGCCTTCGGTTCCTGCATTTTTCCTAAAGATGATACTTGGAGAACTTTCGGAAATGTTGATAAACGGCAACAAAGTTTCATCTGACAAAATTATTAAAGCCGGTTACGAATTTAAATACCCGACAATTGCAAAAGCTTTGGTTGAAATTTTTCAAAGTCAGAAAACAACAGTAGAAAGCTAAATCTTAAAAGTTTTCTTCTTAAAATGAATTTTAAAACTCCGTTTTTCATTACTTACTGTGACTTCAAGCTTACCTTCTTCTTTAAGCAGGTATATAATTTCTTTAGGAAAATCGTGGGTCAGATTTTCAAATACCGCTTTTTTATCAGAAAGGGAAGTTAATTTAAATGCCGTGGGCAAATTGTTGTGCTTAACTTTTGCGATGTAAAAAACTTCTCCTGACATTTCAACAATTCGTAATGATTCAAAATTCTTTACATCACTACCTCTCTTTAATTTTGTATAACCAAAACCCTCAAAAGTATTATTACTTACTTTATCCCATCTTTCAACTGTCAGGTCATTTTCAGTAACTGCAATCCATTCACCCTGCAGCCATTCGAGTTCAGAAAGTGTTTGTCCAAAAACCAACACAAAAGAAAATAGAAAGAGAGAAGTGAAAAAGAATGCAAATTTATTCATAATTGTTAAACCGCTTTTTTTAATAGAAGAACCACAAAATATTGAAATAAACTCCGTAAACCAAAAAAATATCAGAATTAGGGCTGTTTTTCCTGAAAATAAAAAGATAAAAAAATATCGATTTATTTCTTGCGATGTATTGAAATTAAAAATTTTTTTATTATCTTTATAACAAGAAATATTTCTCGATAAAAAATTATCGAAAAAATTTAACTTGAAATTTGCAGACTTTTATATTAAAGTTTAAATATTTAGATTAAATCAAAATAAAAATAAATAAGCATTTGTTTAATTCGTTCTGCAAAATTAGCTAAATATAGCGCTTTTGAATTTTCAAACGTTTTGGCTCAGGTAGAATTCTTTGACATACGCACAAATAGAAGATCTCGATTCTTGTTCAAAAATTTTTACTTCAAATTTTATCAGTAAAAATTTCACTATTAGTAAAAAAAAGAATTTTATTAGCCTCATAATTTAGCTGATTATAGCAGGAACGCTAAGTCATTAAAGCGAGGCAAGTATGAACAAGAAAAAAGTAAGATTTATGCTCACTGCATTCAGGGATGGTTTTCAGTCAGTTTATGGTGCAAGAGTACAAACCAAAGATTTCCTGCCGGCTGTTGAAGCAGCAAAAGAAGCCGGAATCACTTATTTCGAAGCTGGCGGCGGTGCCAGATTCCAGTCACTTTATTTCTATTGCCAGGAAGATGCTTTTGATATGATGGATCAGTTCCGAAAAACTGCAGGTCCGGAAGCCAATCTTCAAACTCTGGCCAGAGGTGTAAATGTTGTTGGATTAGAATCACAATCAAGCGATATTATTAACCTTCACGCAAAACTTTTCAAAAAACATGGTATTACTACCATCCGTAACTTCGATGCGTTAAATGATGTTAACAACTTAATATATAGTGGTAAGGCAATTACCGATGCAGGATTAAAACATCAGGTGTGTGTTACATTAATGGAATTACCTCCGGGATGTTCAGGCGCACACGATGCAGATTTTTATGAAAAAACTTTACGCGATATTTTAGATGCAGGTATTCCTTACGATTCAGTTTGTTTTAAGGATGCATCTGGTACTGCGGTTCCTTCAAAAGTTTATGAAACAATTAAAAGAGCAAGAAAAATGCTTCCTGAAGGAACTGAAATTTCTTTCCACACACACGATACAGCAGGTACTGCAGTTGCTGCTTACACAGCAGCACTTAATGCAGGCGTTGATTTAATTGACCTTTCATTAAAACCTTGTTCAGGCGGTACTTGTCAGCCAGATGTACTAACAATGTGGCACGCTTTACGCGGAACTGAATTTGATCTTGATGTTGATATCGATAAAATACTTAAAGCAGAAGATGTATTTGTTGATTGTATGAAAGATTATTTCCTTCCACCGGAAGCAACTGCTGTTGAGCCGTTAATTCCTTGGAGTCCGATGCCGGGCGGCGCATTAACAGCCAACACTCAAATGATGCGCGATAACAATATTATGGATAAATATCCTGCAGTTATCAAAGCTATGGGTGAAGTTGTAAGAAAAGGCGGATTCGGAACATCTGTAACTCCTGTATCTCAGTTCTATTTCCAGCAGGCATTTAATAATGTGATTTTTGGCGAATGGAAAAAAATTACAGACAGCTATGGTAAAATGGTATTAGGATATTTTGGTAAAACTCCGGTTCAGCCAGATTCTGAAGTTGTAAAAATAGCTTCCGAACAGCTTGGTTTGGAACCAACAACTGAAAAAGTGTTAACACTTAACGATGCCGATCCTACAAAAGGTATTGCACCTGCAAAAGAAGTGTTAATTAAAGAAGGTCTGGAAACTACAGATGAAAATATCTTTATCGCTTCAACTTGTAAAGAAAAAGGTATTGCTTTCCTTAAAGGAGAAGCAAAACTCGGAATCAGAAAAGTAGCTGATGAAAAACCAGCTGAAGCTCAGGTTCCTGCATCAGGCAACTCAGAAGTGAAACTTGATAAAGTTAACTTGTCAATTGTTGTTAACGGACAAACACACAATATTGAGTTAGATGGAAGCGGAAGTAGCGCTGCTGCTGCAGAAGCTGCTCCTCAGATTTCTGAAGAAGAACTTGCAAATGCAACAAAACTTAATGCATTAATGCCTGGTAAAATCTGCAAAGTAAACAAAAAAGTTGGTGACGAGGTAAAAGAAGGCGATGTAATCCTTATCCTTGAAGCAATGAAAATGGAAAACGACGTGAAAGCAACTAAAGCAGGTAAAGTTGTAGATATCTGCGTAAAAGAAGGTGACCACGTTGCAGGTGAAGAATTGTTAGCGAAAATAGCATAGATATTTTTGACAATCGCACATACTGAAAGTCAAAAATAATTAATCCCGCTTTTTTAAGCGGGATTTTTTTTTTCTTTTAAAAGAAAAATTCCAGATATAAAAATATCACTTGAATTAATATTGCCGATTAAATTAAGTTAGCATAACGAAAAAATCATCATTGAGGTAGTTGTGGATCTTAAAAGAAAAAAAGTTGAAGAGATTGCCGGTGAACTTGAAGCCGGACTAACTTGCTATGTTAATAAATCAACAGAAGAAATTTTATCGGTCTATGAAAATGATGATGATTTTTATATAGAAGAGGGAGACGACGAGGATAAACTTGCCGAAGTACTTGAAAATCCGGATGATTATCTGAAAGTTGAAGGAATGTCTTCTCAGGAAGAATTTTTCTTAATGCAAAATTTTGTTGAAGAAGTAGATAATAACAGTCTCAAATCTGACCTCACAT
>JBGRQB010000090.1:0-16645 GCA_041725875.1 Rhodothermaceae bacterium | reverse complement strand
CTCAAATAAAGTTAATTTTTTTAGTTCAATAAAGCAATCATTTTGTAGTACAAAATAAAATCCCGGTCATTTAAATTATTTATCTCTAAATATTTAAACCGGATATAATGCTTGATATTTTTTTAATTAAATGTTAACTTGACAGGCAAATGTTGTTAACGCTAACAAAAACATTTCGAAATAATATTCAGGGGGAATAGACAGTTTTGAAATTATTAGTAAAACAATCAACTTATCAACTAATCAAGAGGAATACGATGAAAAGACTGCTAACCATTTTAGCATTAGCTGTCTTCCCGATACTTTTGTTCGGACAAGCAAACGGAAAGCTTGTGGGAAAAGTATTGGACGAAGATGGTAATCCGTTAATTGGGGCAAACGTGATTGTAGAGGGGACCTACTTTGGCGCAGCTACCGATGTTAACGCTAACTTTGAAATTTCAATTAAACCGGGGACTTACAATTTAAGAGCTCAGTTTGTGGGTTACAAAAGTGAAATTGTAAAAAAATTAGTTGTAAAAGCAGGCCAGTCTACAGAAGTTAACTTTCAGTTACAGCCAGATGCATTTATGGCTGGTGACGTAGTTGTAGTAGGTTATGGTGTTCAGCAAAAAAGAGAAGTTACCGGTGCGGTAACAAGTGTAAAAATGAAATCTGTGCAAAAAGTTGCCACAACACAAACTGCTGAAGCACTGCAGGGTGCAGTGGCTGGTATTGATGTATCAGCGCAATCAGGCGCTCCGGGTTCAGCACCAAGTATTAAAATACGTGGTATAGGTTCCATCCAGAATAACAACCCGCTTGTTATTGTTGATGGTGTTCCGGGAAGTTTAAGTCTTGTTGACCCAGCAGATATCGAAAGTATGGACATTTTGAAAGACGCATCAACAGCAGCTATATATGGTTCCAGAGCAGCTAATGGTGTAATTATCATTAATACCAAAAGAGGTACTGCCGGTGATTTAAAAGTTAATTATCAATCACAATTTACATCTCAGGTACTTCCTGATACATATCCGTTAATGACTAATACTGACGAATGGGTAAGAGTTTCAAAAATGGCAATGGATAACGCAGGAAAAGAATATCCTGATTATATTAAAAATTATACTAACGGCTCAGGTCCGAACTCTGACTGGCAGGATGAATATTTTAAAAATGCCGGACAGACAAAACATTCTATCTCTGTTTCAGGTGGTTCTGAAAACTTAAACTTTGCAGTTTCAGCATCTCACGCTCGTCAGGATGGTATTGTTATCGGCACTGATTATGAAAGATCAACTTTAAGAATTAACTCTGATTTCAAAAAAGGTAAACTTAAAATTGGTGAATCTTTCTCTGTAGCAAGAACTAAAGACAACAGCAGAAATAAATATAATTTTGCATTTTTCCATTTGTCAAGACTTGCTCCTATAGTACCTATTTATGATAAAAATAATCCAAGTGGTTATGGAAGTCAGAATGATTTCGGCGGATTAGCTGAAGCCGACAATATCATTTTACAGCAAGATCTATTTCAAAACAAAACTGACAATGTAAACCTTTTAATGTCAGGTTATCTTGAATATGACATCTTACCTGAATTAAAATATACATTCAGAGTAAGTCAGAATATCTGGGATGGTTCAGAACGTTATTTAAAACCAAAGTATAAATCAGGTGAAATTGACAAACGCGACTTAACCTGGTTAAGAGAAGGCCGCAGCAGATCTTATAAAACAGTAATCGAGTCTTTTGCTAATTATAACAAAACATTTGGAAAACATAGTGTTGGTTTAATGGCTGGTGCTGCTCAGGAAGATTACACTTTTAAATCTTTATATGGAACAGTTGAAGGATTTTTATCTGACAACGTTACTGTTCCAGGTGCCGGTGAACAAAATGATGACGTATCCGGATGGCAATATGACAGAAAATTACGTTCTCTTTTTGCAAGAGTTAACTATTCTTACGACGATAAATATTTAATTACTGCAAACGTTCGTAGAGACGGTTCTTCAAAATTTAATGAAGATGACAGATGGGGAACTTTCCCTTCAGTTTCAGCAGCATGGAGAATAAGTAAAGAATCATTCTTTAATATTCCTGAAATTACTGACTTTAAAATCCGTGGTGGCTATGGTGTATTAGGTATGTCAGAAATTAGTGATTACGCTTATATGCCTGTTATTACTTCTGATGACGCAGCGCTTACAAACTATCCGTTTGGCGAAGGCCGCGATCAAACAATATTGGTAGGATCACGTTTTACTGCTTTCCCTTCTTATAATATCAAATGGGAAGAATCAAAAGAAACAAACTTTGGTTTTGACGTTGGTATGTTTGATGAAAGACTTTCTTTTTCATTTGATTACTTCAAAAGAGAAAGTGACGGCGTTTTATTAAGAGTTCCATTACCTCCTTCAGCAGGTTCTTCCGGCAGTCCATATTCAAACGCTGCCTCAGTTGAAAATACCGGTTTTGAAATTTCTACTTCATACAGAAATTATGACAGTGAATTCAAATATCAGGTATCTGTAAATGTTTCTTCTTATACAAATGAAGTTACTTCACTTGGTAGTGATCTAAACGATGCTCTTTACGAAGGTGAAGTTCACTGGTCAATGGACAAAACAACAAAAACTGTTGTTGGTAAACCAATAGGAACTTTCTACTTATATAAAACAGATGGTATTTTCAGATCACAAGATGAAATAAATAACTACAAAAATAAAGATGGTAAAGTAATTCAGCCTGGCGCGCAACCAGGAGATGTAAGATATGTTGATACCAATGGTGATGGTAAAATTACTACTGATGATAAACAGTTAATGGGTAATGCAATTCCTGATGCAACTGTTGGTTTTAATTTCTCAGCAACTTACAAAGATTTTGATTTTAACTTAAATGTTTATGCTGTTTTTGGTAAAGATATGATTAATGGTTCAAGATGGTTATCTATGAACCTTAATAAAAACCTTCATGGTATTCATAAGGATCTTGCAAACAGCTGGACTCCTGAAAATCCTAATACGGATATTCCAAGATTGGTGTATGGCGACAACAGAAATACAACGGCGTCAGATTTATGGTTAGAAGATGCTTCATATATTCGTTTGAAACATGTTGAACTTGGATATACAGTTCCAAAATCTGTACTAAACAGTTTTGGAATCGGAAGTTTAAGAATATATGTTGCAGCAGATAATCTGTTTACTATCACTGATTATACAGGTTATGATCCAAGTATCGATTATGGTTCATTATTATCAAGAGGTGTTGACAGATCTCCATATCCAACAGCAAGAAAATATTCAACCGGTATCCAATTAGGATTGTAATAATCAACTAAGGAGAAAAGAAAATGAAATTAAAAGCAATAAAATATATTTTGTTATCACTTCTTCTCTTCGGTTTGTTTACCGGTTGTGAGGAGAATTTTTTAGAAGTAAAAAATCCAAATGAGTCAACCCCGGCTACTTTTTGGAATACAAAAGCAGATGCTGAAAAAGCACTTGTTGCTGCATACAGCCATTTACAGAACCAGGTTTGGGGCGGTAAATGGGGCGCTTACGAAATGTGGGAAGTAAGAACTTGTCGTAGTGACTTAATTAACCTTGATGATATGTGGGATCCGTTTGGCGAAATGTCAAGATACAGATGTACTCCTGCAAAATATGCTATCAGAGATTTCTGGGCATTTCAGTATCAGGGATTGTTAGCAGCAAATCAAATAATAGAAAACATCGATAAAATAAATGAAAGCGATGATATCAAAAAACAAATTACTGCCGAAGCAAAATTCTTAAGAGCTTATTATCATTATACTCTTGTAACTAACTTTGGTAATATTGTTTTAAGAGAAAGCACTCCGAAAGAACAATCTGAATATTTCAAAGCACAGGCAACAGAAGCTGAAGTTTGGGCTTCAATTCAGAAAGATTTAACTGAAGCAGCTCCTGATTTACCACAAAGTTATTCATCAGCGTGGAAAGGAAGAGCAACTGAAGGTGCTGCAAGATTTCTTTTAGGTAAAGCTTTTATGGCTGAAGACAAATGGTCACAAGCAGAAGCTCAGTTCCAGACAATTACAGGTTTGGGATATGAACTAATTGATGACTATACAAGTATGTTCACTGGATTAAATGAATGGAATAAAGAATCTATTTTCGAAATCAACTACACACTTGATCTTACAGGCGGAAGAATTGAAACTATTTCTTCTTCAATAATGAAAACAGCCTGGAAAATGGAATCTCCAAATCAATATCTTCTTGATTTATTTGGTGCTGATACAACTGTTGACGGTTCACAAAGTAAGCGTGCTGCTGGTACTCTTAAACCTTATAACGGATCAACAGTATGGAATAAATATTCTTATTATGATCCGGAAACAAATAATGACAAAAGTTCTGTTTACAACGGAACCAATATGGTTATAATGCGCTATGGCGATGCTTTACTTTTATTAGCTGAATCATTAAATGAGCAAGGCAAAACTTCTGAAGCAATTGGTTATATCAATCAGGTAAGAACCAGATCAGGAGTTGCCGGCCTTGATGCAAATATGTCACAATCAGATTTACGTGAACATATTCGTCACGTTGAAAGACCACTTGAATTAGCTGATGAAGGTCACAGATGGTACGATCTTATCAGATGGTATAAAACAAGCGGTTTGCAAGACGTACTAAAAGCACATAACAGAGAAGATTGGGAAAATTTCGAACAGACTGACAGATTTTATCCTATACCACAAAATGAAGTAAATGCGAATCCAAAACTGAAACAAAATCCTGGATTCTAATTGCATATAACTCTCCAAATGTAGTATTTAGTGAATATCCCCCGTTTTATACGGGGGTTTTTTTATGCTGTCTTGTCCTGAACTCAAGTTTATCTTTTATTACAAATTTCAAATAGGTATAAAAAAACCCCGAATTAAAATTCGGGGTTAGAGAGTTCTGGATTTATTTAGATGTTGATATCTCATCCCAGATTTCTTTTATAGTATGGCGTACTACTCTCTTTCTGTCTTTGTAGTGAGTATGGAAATATTTGTGAGCCAATTCAGAACTATAAGGCTCTCCGTAATATTCTTCATACATTTTCTTAACAAGAGGGTTGTTGTGTGATTGACGTATTTTTGATTGTTCGTCAATTGTGTAAATTGCTTTTTTTCTCTCTTCAATTAAGTGCTGGTAATTTTGTTTGTGTCTTGGCTGACCGCCGCCGCCAATACATCCGCCCGGACAAGTCATCATTTCAATAAAATGATATTCTTTTTCGCCGCTCTTAACAGCTTCAAGAACCTGTCTTACATTTTTAAGTTCGTGGGCAACTGCTATATTTATTTTACCTTTTTCACCAAGATCGATAGTAGCTTCCTTAATACCTTCAAATCCACGGGCAGGCTGGAATTCAACTCCGTCAAGCTCGTTACCGGTAAGAACTTTGTGAACTGTTCTTACAGCAGCTTCCATTACACCGCCTGTAATACCAAATATTTCGGCAGCACCTGAATATTCGCCCATCCATTGGTTATCGTAACCTGATTTTTCAAGTCCCGGCAACCAGATACCTTCACGTTTCAATAATCTTGCAAATTCTCTTGTAGTAAGAACTACATCAACTTCCTGTCTGCCGTCAACAGCAAAGCCGTCACGTTTTGCTTCTTCTTTTTTAGCAGTACAAGGCATTATTGAAATCACTCTCATTTTTTTGGAAGGTACATTTAGTCTGTCTGCAAGATAAGTTTTTGCAATTGCACCAAATACCTGCTGAGGTGATTTAGTAGTTGAAACATTCGGCAACATTTCAGGATAATTTTTTTCTACATAATTGATCCAGCCGGGAGAACAGGAAGTTAAAAGAGGAAGAGTTCCGCCATGCTGAATTCTGTGAAGAAGTTCTGTTCCTTCTTCCATAATTACAACGTCAGCTGTAAAGTTTGTATCCAGAACCGCATCAGCGCCAAGACGTTTAAGTGAAGTAATCATTTCACCTTCTACGTTTGTGCCCGGTTCAAACCCAAATTCTTCACCAAGTGCAACGCGAGTAGCAGGTGCAAATTGTACTACAGTGAATAATTCAGGATCGTATAAATAATCTAATACTTCTTCAATATCATCTTTTTCAGATAAAGCACCAACAGGACAAACAAGTGTACACTGTCCGCAGCTTACACAATCAGAGCAAACTATACCGCCGTCGTGAGAATCTCTTGCACCAATTTCAGCGCTTAAGCCTGTATGGTGATACTGTAAAACATCTGTTCCCTGTACGTCGCGACAAACAGTAATACAGCGTCCGCATCTGATACATTTACTCATATCTCTTTTTACAGCAGGAGATGATTCATCTTTTGCTCTTTCTTTATAAAACTCAGGATACTGGAAGCGAGTTTCTTTAAGTCCAACAAACTGAGCCACATCTTGAAGTTCACAATCTCCGTGTCTCACACAAGTAGCACAATCCTGATCGTGATCAGCAAGCATTAATTCAAGCTGTAATTTCTGTTGTTTTCTAACAGTTTTACTTCTTGTCTGTATTTCCATTCCTTCTGCCATAGGAGTGTTACAGGAAGTAACCAAAAGTGCTTCTTCTTCACCCGGTTTTTTAATTTCTGTTAAACATACACGACAAGTTCCCGGAGTATGATCTATATCTTGCAACTCGCATAAAGTCGGGATAAAAAACCCGTTTCTTCTTGCTGCCTGGAGAATTGTTTCATTCTCCATAAATTCTATTTGTTTTCCATTTATACTAGCTTTCATTTCCTTCTCCTTAGTGTTCTGTTATTACTGAATAAACTCTGTAACATCTCATACAACGTTCAGCTTCTGTAAAAGCTTCATCTGTAGATATACATTTTTCAACTTCATCAAATAATTTTTTTCTGGTATCAGCTTCAAGTTCTTCAACTTTAACTCTGTACTGATGTTTGATTGGTTGGATAACTTTATCTTCTTCAAAAGCTCGAACACTTTTAAGTATCTTGCTCATTCTTTCTTCAGGGTGGAACATAACTCTGCCGTGAGTTAAATATTCATCAATCGATGTAGCGGCCTTTTCTCCCTGTGCCATTGCCTGAATCAAAGTTGCAGGTCCTAATACACAGTCACCACCTGCAAATACACCTTTACGGGTAGTCATTAAGCTGTTTTCATCAACTTTCATTAATTTCCAAGGATGGAACTCAACACCGTCGTTTTCACTTATAAATGAAGTATCAACTGCCTGACCGATTGCAACTATTACTGTATCAGCTTCAATTACAAATTCGGAGTTGGCAATTGGAGTAACACTTCTTCTGCCGCTTTCATCTTTTTGACCCAATTCCATTTTGATGAATTCAACGCCTTTAAGTTTGCCGTTTTCTTCAACAATTTTGTTTGGCTGTGAAAGGAAACTGAAAACAATTCCTTCCTCTTTTGCTGCGTGAATTTCTTCATCGTCTGCAGGCATTTGTTCTTCGGCTCTTCTGTAAGCAACATTAACTTCGTCAGCCCCTATTCTCATTGCAGAACGGGCACAGTCCATAGCAACATTACCGCCACCAACTACAAGAACTTTTTTACCTAGTTCAATAGGAAATTCACCCTGGGTATCAATTGCATACTGGTTAACATAAAGTAAAAATTCAACACCAGGTACATATCCTTCAAGTGATTCATCTTCACCCGGAATACCCATTTTTTTAGCCTTTTGTGCACCAACACCCATAAATATTGATTTATATCCTTTAGCGTAAAGATCATCAAGATTAAAATCTTTCCCCATTTTTTGTCCGTAGAAAATCTTTCCGCCAAGTGATTCAACAATACTTACTTCTTTGTTTAATATTTCTTCTTTAGGTAATCTGTATTTAGGAATACCAACACCTGCCATACCGCCCGGTTCTGTTTGCGCTTCGTAAACATCAACATGGTAACCTTTTAATAAAAGATGGTAAGCAGCTGAAATTCCTGCCGGTCCGGTACCAATTACAGCAACTCTAAGATCGCTTGATTTTTTCTCTTCAACAAGTTCTTCGTTAAACCAGTGATCTGTAACATAACGTTCTTTATCAGCAACAAATCTTTTAAGTACTTTAATACCAACTGGTTCGTCAACATCAGCTCTTCTACAGCCTGCTTCACAAAATCTCACACACACACGTCCGCAAGTTGCAGCCATAGGATATTTTTGAAGTACAACACCAACAGAGTGATTAAACTTGCTGTCTTTTATATATTCGATATATTTTGGGATATCAACTTTAGAAGGACATTCTTCTATACAAGGTGCTGTTACATAAGTGGTACCCGGCTGATCGCCAGATTTTTCAAAATTACCAATCTGTTTTTCAAATTCATCAGGAAAATGATTTAAGATTTCTATAAGAGGGGATGTTGCAGTTTGTCCCAAACCGCACAATGAAGTAGTCTGGATATGAGCAGCCATTTCCTTAACTTCTTCAATTTCTTCTGCAGTAATTTCACCTCTGCTTAGTTCTTCAAGTTTTGCCTGCAAAACCTGAGTTCCAACTCTACAAGGTGTACATTTACCACAAGATTCTTCAGCAGCTCTTTTAACATATTTAAAAGCTGCATCAAGAATGTTGGTTTCCTGGTCAAAAACAAAAAAGCCTTTTGCTCCAAGAAACGCTTTTACGGGATTCGCCGGATCAAACTCGTCTAATTCATCAAATTCTTTGACTTCTTCAATTTCAAAGAATCTTTTATCACGATTATCTGTAACTTTACCATTCCAGACGCCGTAAAGTATTCTCGCCATACTACTCTCCTATCTGTTGTAGATCAATTTCTTTTTATTTTATTGTGTTGTATATATAAAACAATCTCAATTCAATATTGCGAGTACAGTCAGATTTTCAACGGAACCGGATTTTCAAAATTCTTCCCCAATTTATCCGATCCGAATATCTTATAATAGCTTAAGACTTCAAATTAGTTCAATCTGTTATACGATAAAATCAACTAAAACAGACTAAAACCTGACTTAATACATTTTTCTCATTTAGAAGAACAAAATCACGATATATTTTCAAAAGTGATAAATTTGATTATAATATCAAGAAAAATCTACTTATATAAATTATCGTAGTGAAAATTTAATACAATAATATTAGAAGTCCAAATTATTTTTAAACAATTCTTTAAAAACTTTAGGGTGAAAAAGTGCATTTTTAGGCTGTTTTTAAGTAAACTAGATCTAAATTAGATCACAATCAGTCAGCAATCCATTCCAATTACAAAAACCTTCATAAATTGCGTAAATATCAATTTCGAGAAATTTTTAGCTTGAAATTATGAAGATTCAACAAAATTATTTTTTTCGGTTACACTGAATTGTTTTCAATAATTCGCGATAATGATTTTGTAAAGGATTTCAAATGTTTTTAGCATCTAAAAATAAAAAACGAAATTTACAGCGAACCGGAATTTACAATTGGGGTTTTTGCGGAAAAATATATTCCTGGTGCGAGATAAATTCAAATTGGTTTAATTTTGGCAGTTTTGTGAAAAGAAAAAAAGTATCATCAGAGGCCCATATAACAGATACAAAAGAAAAGCCGCTTAATTAAGCGGCTTTTTTATTAAAATTTTGTTTGAATCTTATCAGCAACCTCTCCTGACACAAGCATCCTTCCACAAGCTTCACAGGTGAAAATTCTTCTGTTTTGCTTTATTTCAAGCTGTCTCTGAGGAGGAACAACATTATGGCAACCTGAGCAGGCTCCTCTGTTAACAGTAGCAACAGCAATGCCGCTTCTCGCTTTTCTGATTCTCATATAAGTATTTAAATCAGGTTTTCTTACTTTTGATGCAGCTGATTCTCTTTTATCTCTCCACTTCACTTCCTCTTTTTCGTTGGAGTTGATAATTGATGTAAGATCAGTTTCTTTGTTTTTCAATTCTTCTTCAAGTTTTTCAAGATCCGGAGTAATTTCTTCAATTTCATTTTTAAGAATTTCAATTGAGTTTTCCAGTTCTTCATTCTCTTTTGTGAATGCATCAACCTGAGTTTCAGAATGATCAATTTCTTTTGTTAACGCGTCGTATTCTTTGTTATTTCTTACCTGATAAAGCTGCGCTTTAAATTTTGTAAGGTTTTCTTTTAATCTTTCAACTTCAGTTTCATTTTCGGCAATTTTTTCTTTAGAAGTTTTTCTCACTTCTTCTTTTTCGTCAATCTGATCCTGAATCAATTTCATCTGGCCTTTTAATTCGTTAACTGCAAGCGGAAGATCACCTCTTAATTCTTCAAGCTCATCGAGTTGCGAATCAATCAACTGTAGCTCATACAAGCTTTCTAAACGATCGATCAATTTATTTATCTCCTTTATTATTATAAAATTTCACAGGATTGGTAGAACCGGAGTATTTCACGATTTCTATTTTTTCGCCATTTTCTTTGAAAAACTTCTCAAGTTTTTCTTTTACAGTATTTAACACCGGCACTTCTGTTTCATAATGTCCGGCATCAATCAAAAGGATTTTTCCCTCTGCATCGTGAAATGAATGATACTTGATATCGGCAGTAAGGTAAGCATCTGCATCGTTTGCTATTGCAGTCCCGATCATATCGGCTCCACTACCGCCACAAACAGCAACTTTCTTAATTTTGCTGTTTTTTCCTTTACTGTATCTAAGGTTTCCGGTTTTGAGTTTTTTACATACAAGTTCCAAAAACTGGGTTTGAGTAAGTGATTTATCAAACTCTCCCACAGCGCCATAACCATAGTTTGAATTCTGGTTATCTAATATATATATATCATAAGTTGGTTCTTCGTAGGGATGAACTGAAAGCATTGCCGAAATAACTTTATCAAGCTTCCAGGCATCAACAAGTGTTTCAAGTCTTATTTCATTAACTTTTTCAAAATTTTCCGCCTTGCCAATAACCGGATTGGAATTTTTATTTCCTTCAAATGTTCCCTGACCAGCAATATGGAATCCGCATTTGTTATACTCACCAATTTGTCCGGCTCCCGCAGCATACATTGCTTCCGAAACTTTCCCCATATTTTGTTCGGGTACAAAAACTACCAATTTAAACTGATTTCCTTTTTCATTTTCAAGAAAACGAATATTCTTCAAACCCAATATTTCAACAAGTGTATAACTCACACCATCTTTGGTAAAATCCAGATTTGTGTGCGCAGAAAAGAGGGTTATGTCGTTTTTGATTAAGGTTTCAATTAATTGAGATTGGTGGTTTGATGTATCGATGCGTTTTAATGGTGCGAATATAAATGGATGATGTGTTATAATGAAGTTGCAATTTTTCTTTATCGCTTCTTTTAAGGCTTTTTCGGTTAGTTCGAGGCAAAGAAAAATTTTTGAAATATTTCGATTCTTCGAACCTATCTGAACCCCTATGTTGTCTTTTTCCCAGGCAGCTCCGGGAGGGGCCCACTGCTCTAAATATTTAATTACATTCCCAGTCTTCATATCCACAAAAAAAAAGCACTTCTTGGTTTAAGAAGTGCGTTTTATCTATTTTTTATTAAATTCTTTTTACAGATTTTGAACTTTTTTCTTTTCTTTCTAGAATTTTTCTCAATATTAATTTCTCTATTCTCATTATCCAAATATAAAATAAAATAACAACACTTTCAATCTTGGAACCTTCATAAATTATTCCAAAATTTTATTTTCTTAACAAAATCATTCAAATTTTACAAAATCTTCATCTTGAACAGTTAATAATCGGTGAAAAAGAGAATAATTCAATATTCAAAATGTTAAACAACTTTTACAGGCTCAATCCATTTTCCGTCATTTTTAATAATTCCAACAAGTTCATCAACAGCAATATCTTCGTCAACTCCCCGTTTTACAACTTCTTTGGCTCTGTATAGCGTAACTTTTCCTTTTCCCGCACCAACATATCCATAGTCTGCATCAGCCATTTCTCCGGGTCCGTTAACAATACAACCCATTACAGCTATTTTTAGACCTGTAAGATGTGATGTTTTTGCTTTTACTTTTGCAACAACTTCCACTAAATCAAACATTGTTCTTCCGCAGGAGGGACAGGAAATAAATTCTGTTTTTGAAATTCTTACTCTGGATGCCTGTAAAATTCCAAAAATAGTTTTGTTCACCAAAACATTTTTGTTTTCATTTTCTGCAAGTTTCAGATTTTCCGCTTTTGCAATAACTCCGTCACCAAATCCTTCCAGCAGTAACGGACCAATATCAGCAGCAGAGTTTATAATAAACTGCTCTCTGTTCATTTCTTCATAATTTCTGGAAATGATAACCGGATTATTTATTTTCCTTTCCATCAATTCAAAGAAAAATCTTCTCTGTTCTGCCATTCCATGCTTGTTGTCTGTCTGCAACACAAATACAAGTTTTGGTTCATTCTGAAGTTTTTCAAAACGCGGATCTTTTAGTGCATCTATTTTAACAATTACAAAATTGGCTTCATCAGATTTTTTCTCCATTGAGAAATATTCGTCCATTGTAAAGACTGGATAAATATTTTTTCTGCCATCCCATTTACCGGCATCTGTTAAAAGTTTTACTTTATCGCCAAACTCAAAATCAACATCATTTTCGCCGACGCAAATAAAATCAGCCGGAATATCACTTTGGTTCCAGCGCGAGTTATTCTTATTATAGTGATGACCTGCTCCGCCAAAATCTTCGGCGCAGACAGAACTACAATCGCAAAATTCTGAAACAACAATTGGAGGATTTTCACCGCCAATTCCAATAACTTCAAAACTTTCTCTTTTACCATATTCAAACGGATTTTTAATCTGCTTTTCAATTGGCAAAATAGTTTTGTGTCCTGCACGGTTTGAATATCTTTCAACTATTTGTCGCGCAACAGGAGCTTCTGCTTCAGGTGCTTCGGTAAGTGAGACTCGAATTGTGTCGCCAATTCCATCTTCGAGCAAGGCTCCGATTCCTGCAGCAGATTTAATTCTTGCATCATCGCCGTCACCAGCTTCTGTAACTCCAAGATGAAGCGGATAATCCATTTCTTCCTGAATCATCTTGTTTACCAGCAGACGATAAGCCTGAGTCATAACACGAATATTGCTTGATTTCATTGAAAAAACAATATTGTTGAAGTTTTCATCACGACAAATTCTCGCAAACTCAAGTGCAGATTCCACCATTCCCAGCGGAGTATCGCCATATCTGCTCATCATTCTTTGGGATAATGATCCGTGATTTGTTCCGATGCGGATTGCAGTTCCATACTCTTTACAAACTTTTAGAAGCGGTTTCAGGTTTTTGGCAATTTTTTCATATTCTTCCTGAAACTCACTTTCGGTAAAATCTATTTTATTCGGATTATTTTTAGAAGCATAGTTTCCCGGATTTATACGCACTTTTTCCATAAATCTGGCCGCAACTTCCGCTGCTTGCGGAACAAAGTGAATATCTGCAACAAGCGGAACTTCACATCCTCGTTTTAGCAGTTCGCTCTTAATATTTTCAAGATTTTCAGCATCTTTTACACCGGGAGCAGTAATTCTTACAATTTCACAGCCGCTTTCCACCATACGGATAACCTGCTCAACTGTTGCAATTGTATCCATTGTAGGGGTGTTTGTCATAGATTGAATTCTTATCGGATTAGCTCCGCCTATACCTGTGTTACCAATCTTCACTTCTCTTGTTTTGAAACGGGAATATTCAGTGAGACTGTTACAGTATTTATAATCCATTATGTTAACCTTTCTCAAGAGTTTTTTAATTGTTCTACAATGGCCTGTCCAAACTCAATGGCCGAGGAAGGATCGGGAGCAGTAATTATATTTCCGTCAACAACTACTTGTCCCGCAAGATAATTTGCGTTTTTATCAATAATCACTTCTTTAAGATCCGGATAGCAGGAAGCTTTTTTATTTTCCAGAATTCCTGCATTTGCCAGAATTACCGGCGCACCACACACTGCTGCAACTGTTTTTCCGGCATTGTCAAATTTACGAATAATTGAAAACAGACTGATATTTTTGAAGTAATTAACAACTCCTGTTCCGCCAATAAAAACTATTCCGGCAAAACTTGGTTCTTTCATATTAAAAAAGTTTACATCAGCTTTAACACTTAATCCTTTCATCCCTTTGCACATCACAGGTGCATCTGAAGCAATAAAGATATTAAAACCTGAGTTTATCAAACTTTTTTTCACCGACAAAAATTCTTGTTCGTTAAAATTTTCAGCCGGAAGAACTATTAAAACGCTATTTTTTATTAATTTATTCATATCATCTAATTCGATGTTTCAAATATATAAAAATGATGTAATAGAATTGAAATTTTGTTATATATTTGCGTGATATAATTTTACAAAAGTACAAATGAGAATTCCCCAGCAAAAAATAGATGAAATACTGAATACCGCCAACATTGTTGATGTTATTTCGGGCTATCTTTCACTCAGGAAACGAGGTAAAAACTTTATCGGACTTTGTCCGTTTCATCAGGAAAAAACCCCCTCTTTTACTGTGAGTGACGAAAAACAGATTTATCACTGTTTTGGCTGTCACGCCGGAGGAAATGTTTTTAAATTTTTGATGGAATTCAAAAACATCTCATTTGTGGAAGCTGTGCAGGAAGTTGCCGAACAGTTTAACATCCAGCTTTCCTTTGAAGAAGGCTACGATGTTGAAAAACAAAGCGAACAGGAACTTCTTTACGAAATAAATGTAATTGCAGCAAAATACTTTTCAGATAATCTTCTTAACGATAAACAGAGCGAAGAAGCCCGCGAATATTTTGCCAACCGAAATATAAAACTGCGTACACAAAGGGTTTTCGGACTCGGATATGCTAAGCCGGGCTGGAACAATTTTGTTTCTTATCTTACAGAAAATAAAATCGATCTGGAAAAATCAGCGACTCTGGGTCTGATTGACCATAAAAACTCAGGCGGATTTTACGATAAATTCCGTGGCAGAATTATCTTTCCGATCTTTTCACCAAACGGAAGAGTAATTGCTTTTGGCGGAAGGATTTTAGAAAAAAATGAAAATGTTGCCAAATATCTGAATTCTCCCGAATCTGTAATTTATCATAAAAGAAAAACTCTTTACGGTCTGTTTCATTCAAAAGATGAAATACGCTCTCAAAATCGCGCCATTCTGGTTGAAGGTTATATGGATCTGATTTCTCTTTATCAGGCCGGAGTAAAAAATGTTGTTGCCTCTTCCGGGACGGCATTAACAGAGGAACAGGTTCAGCTCCTTTCCCGCTACACACGAAATATTATAGTTATGTTCGATTCCGATAATGCGGGTCAGAACGCTGCAATGAAAAGTATTGAGACTCTGCTTAAACAAGATTTTGAAGTAAAAATACTTTCGCTACCGGAGGGGGAAGATCCCGACTCTTATGTAAATCAGTACGGCAAAGAGATGTTTATTGAAAATCTCGACAAAGCTCAGGATTTTCTTACTTATCAGACTTCCCGTTTTAAAGATCAGGGAATGTTTGATGATCCGACAAAAATGACAGAAGCAATTAGAGAATTAGTGAAAACTTCGGCTCTGGTAAAGGATGAACTTAAACGAAATATTTTACTAAAATCTATTGCAGGTAAATTTGGTTTAAGAGAAAAACTGATTGAAGATGAAGCTTTGAAATTCTTTAAGTCGGAATATAAATCAGAGAACAAGCCAAAACCGGTAAACAGAAATTTTGACCCCGAAAGTTTGCAAACCGAAACTCCTGTAAAAAAAGAAAATCCCAAAGAAAGAGAAATCATCACTCTTCTTTTTGAAGGTGATTCATTAATTATGGATCATATATTTGATAATATTCTGCCCGATGATTTTGGTAACCCTACATACAAAAAGCTTGCTGAAATAGTTTATGATGAATATATGGCAAACAATTATCGTCCTTCAACAATAATAGAAAAAATAGAAGATGACACATTAAAAGCGTTTGCATTAAAACTTACTGTTGATCTTCATTCAATTTCTGAAAGATTTGATGTAATTGGTTATCAGGAAGATCCCAAAGCAAGAATGCGCAAATTTACTGATGATGTAATTAAGGCATATTTGATAAGTCTGCTTGATGACCAGATAAGAAGAAATGTGCAGACAATTGGGACTCTGGATAATGATCTTGAAAGAATCGAATTAATGAAAATGAATAACGATTTAAACAAAGAGAAGAAAACCATTCAAAGCCAGAATCCCTTTTATGAATAAATTAAAAAACTCTTTGAGCTCCCTTTATTTTATCGCCGGCTTTTAATCCTTTTACAACTTCCACATTTATTCCGTCTGAAACTCCCAGCATAATATATTTTTTTTCATATTCCTGAGTGTAATCATCTTCGAAAGCCAGCAGCTCAACAAACACTTTATCATTTTCAAAATTTAAAAACTTTTCATTTATCAAAAGTACATTCTCTTTTTTATCAAGAACAAGATCAGCATTTGCACTTACTCCGGCTCTTAAGAAATGATTATCTTTTAACTTCACTTTTGCTTTTATCTCAAACTTCACAGCGCCGTTTTCTTCAAATCCTTTTGGTGCAATATATTCAAGTTCGGCAGTAAACACCTCGTTTTGCAAGGCAGCAATTTTTAACTCAAGCGGCATTCCAAACCTGAGTTTATTAACTTCAGTCTCAACTATTTTTCCCTGAAATATCATATCGCTCATTTCTGCAATAA
>JBGRQB010000089.1:0-16597 GCA_041725875.1 Rhodothermaceae bacterium | reverse complement strand
TTATGCTTGAGCAAGCCTTAGACTTATTCGGTTCTCTCCGCTTAATTTAATATTTCTTCAGTGGTTAATCTAATGGAACAAAAACACTTCTTTCATAATTTAAAGGTAGATTAATCAAGTAAGTTTTTTTATTTTCTGAAATCAATAAAAAACCACACGGAAATATGCTATTATCTTGTCTAAAGAAAAGTTACCTGTTGATAACACTGTTATTATTGATCAATACGGTGCTTCCACAAACCTTTCATATTCACAACTATACTGAAGAAGAAGGGCTGGCCGCATCAGAGGTTTATTCTATTATAAAAGATAAAACCGGTAAAATGTGGTTCAGTAGTGAGAAAGGTTTAACCAGTTATGACGGATCTCGCTGGAAGCTGTATAAAAATGATGATAATTATAGCAATACAAGTCACCTCAAGTTTATTACCGATGGTAAAGGGGGAATTTGGGCTTTTTCAGTGTTGCAGAATGTTTTGCGTATTTATTCTCTTAAAAATGATCAATGGAAAATATTTTCGCAATATACTTTTGAGCAATATAATGTGAGATTAAATTGCGTTAAAATAAAAGTATCTGAAAAAAACTTAGAAATACTTGTTGGTACTACAAATAAAGGTCTTTTTTATTACATAGACGGATATTGGAGCCAGATTCTTGATTCAAGAATAGGCAACAGAATAAATAAAATTGCCAGAGTTGACAATAAATTTTACATCTGTTCTAAAAACGGAGTTTTTGGTTTAAATTATGGCAAGATTGATTATAGTCCGAACAAAAACATTGAAGGCATTGATAAAAACACAAAAGCGTTGTTAAAAGAAAATGGCGATTACTATTTCCTTGTTAACAACAAACTAATGAAAACTACCAAACTCGGAACCGAAGTGCTTTACAGCTTTGAGGGAAGAGATATTCTCAGCAGCTATGTGCGTCAGTTTGCAAAAATTTCTGAAAACCTCTTTTTAATGAGAGTCTCCAGCGGTGTTTTTCTGATTGATACAAAACGAAAAACCGATACAAACTTGAGTAAGGTTGAAGGTGTATTAACCGGAAGTCCATACTGCTACTATCTGGATGATGAAAGCAGCTTGTGGGTTTCATCTTATTTTGGTGTTAGTAAAATAGTCAGTTTCCGTTTTGCAAACTACAAAACTGCTGCAAATAAATTTAAGCAGGAAACCCCGACAATAGTTGAACTTGATAAAGGGGAAGTAGTTTTTGCTTCTGATAAAAAACTCTTTTTGCTTGATGATAAAACTTCCGAGTTAAAAGAAATTATAAAAGATGTTGGAGAAAAAAATGTAAGAGTTTTGAGTCTGGCAAAAACATCTGATAATAAATTAATTATTGGCGGAAGAAAACTGGGTATTGGTGTTTGGCAAAAAGGAAGAAAAGTAAAGTGGTATAAAAAAGATTTTTCTGCTAACAAACTTACTGTTGATAAAGATGATGTTGTATGGATAACAGATTATAAATCTGTATATAAATTTGATTTCAAAAAATTTGAAAAAGTTTCTTCTCCGGAGATAGGGAACCTCAGAAATATTTTTGTTTCACCGGCAAATGATATATTTGTTACAACTGCCAGTCAAGGTGTTGTTAAGATAAATAAAGATGGTTCAACAAAAGAGTTTTCCAGCAAAGGGAATCAAAATTTTAACAGTACTTTTGGTGCGTTTTTTAATGAAGAAGGACTTATAGCAGGTACTAAAACAGGTGTTGTAAAAATAGATGGCGACAGTCTGGTTCCTTATTTCGATGACAATAAACTCAGCAACAGGGCAGTCTATTTTGTTAACAGTGACAAAGAAAACAATTTGTGGTTTGGTACAAATTGCGGTGTTTATAGCTGGAACGGTACACAACTTAAACATTACACAACCAAACAGGGGTTACCCGGACTGGAAACTTATCGTTCAGGAAGTCTTGTAGCAGAAGACGGAAGTTTGTGGATAGGAACTGACCGGGGATTGTGTAAATATATTTCCGAGTATGATTTTTCTCCGGAAAAACCGCGAGTTATAATTGATTCCGTAAAAATTAATGATCTTGTTTTTCTTGATAACAGCAATATAGAATTAAATCATACTTATAACGATCTCGAAGTTTATTTCAGATCTTCTTCTTTTATAAATGAAAAAGAAAATACTTTTAAGGTTTTTCTTGAAGGTTATGATCACGACTGGTCAGAAGAAATTCCGATTGCACAGCACATTATCAGATATTTAAATATTCCTCCGGGAGAATATAAGCTTCATCTAAAGGTAAAAAATGTTAATGGCGAGTGGAGTGAAGAATATGTTTCCGCTGCGATAAAAATATTATCTCCGTTTTATACCAGCTGGAAGTTTATTTTTATTCTGGTAATTATAACGGGAATGATAATAGTCTTAATTACACGTTATGTTGTTAATTTCCGTTATACTGCAAATCTGGAAGATGAAATTATTAAAAGAACCAAAGAGCTTGATGAATCGCAAAAAAGATATTTTCAGATGTTCAATGATAATATGGCAATTATGTTGATTATTGATCCGCTGGATGGAAAAATTTTGGATGCAAATAAATCGGCAATGGAATATTATAAATATTCTATTGAACAATTCAGAGATTTAAACTTCAAAACAATAGATCATCTTTATCAGAACGAATATTATCCAAATGTTAAAAACGCCGGTTCAAACAACTAAAACCATTATGAAACTCAGCACAAAATTGCTACTGGTGAATTAAAAGAAGTTGAACTTTACTTTAGTATTATAAATGTAAAAGGCAAAAACCTTATTTATGCAATTGTGCATGATATTGCAGATAAAAAAATGGCTGAAAGATCTTTGATTGAATCGGAAGAAAAATATCGTGCGCTTATTAACAATATGCAGGATGGTGTGTTTGTTTTACGCGATCTTAAATTTTCTTTTGTTAATGCCGCTTTTGCAATTATGGTTGGTTACCGTTCGGAAGATTTAATCGGACTTTCTCCAAAGCGACTAATTGCTCGTGAAGATTTCAGGAAAGTCTTGAAAAAATATATTTTAATCAGTGCTGGTGAAAAACTTGCAGAAGAACATGAGTTTCGTTTAATTCACAGAGCTTCCGGCAACTTTGTTTATGTTAATGCAACTTTCAGTGTTATTCATTATCAGGGCAGCTACGCGCTTCTTGGTACCATAAAAAATATCACAATCAGAAAGCGCCAGGAAGAGCAGCTGAGAAAATTATCGACTGCTGTTGAGCAATCTCCAACCGGAATTATTATTACCAATCTGGATGGAAATATAGAATATGTAAATCCCCGTTTTTCTGAAATTACCGGTTACGGAATTCACGAAGCTGTTAAGAAAAAGCCATCAATATTAAATTCCGGAATGATGGATAATGAAGTTTATCAGGAATTGTGGAATACAGTTAAAGCAGGAAACATCTGGCGCGGTGAATTATGCAACAGGAAAAAGAACGGCGAACTTTACTGGATCTCCTGTGCAATTGCACCTATTAAAGATGAAACAGGTGAGCTTACTCATTTTATTGCTGTTCAGACAGATATAACTTTCCAGAAATTTGCACGTGAGCAAATTGAAACACAGCAGCAGCAGTTATCTTCTATTTTGAATAATATGCCGCTGATATTATTTGCACTTGATAAAGAAGATAAATTCACATTCCTGCGCGGAAAAGGACTTGAATTATTTAACATAGAAAGCAGTCGTTTTGCAGGCAGATCAATCGATCTTGTTTTCAGAAAATCACCTCATTTAATTGATGATTTCCACCAAGCAATTAAAGAACCAAACCAAACAAGAGTAGTGAGAGAAATTGGTGAATATTATTTTGAAATTCATCTTATCCCGGTATTTAATGCCAATAATGAATATTCCGGAATAAACGGAATTGCATACGATGTTACACAACGCTTTAAAACTCAAAGAGCACTTGAAGAAAGTGAAGAGAGATATAGAAGTCTGTACGAAAATTCCAGTGTGGGAATTTATCGTTCAACCAAAAACGGTTTTATTTTAATGGCAAACCCGACGCTTATAAAAATGCTGGGTTACGAATCTATTGAAGAGCTTTCTAAATATAATCTTGAAGATGAAAACTTTAATATTAAGTATGACAGAACCGAGTTTGTTAAGCGACTTGAAAAAGATGGCGTTGTAAAAGGACTTGAAACAATTTGGATAAGAAAAGATCATCAGATTCTATATGTGCGTGAAAGTGCAAGACGAATTGCGAATCACAATAACATTACATTGTATTACGATGGTGTTATTGAAGATATAACAGATATGAAACTTGCTGAACAGCAGCTTGTTAAGAGTGAAGCCAGAAACAGAGCAATGCTTTATGCAATACCGGATATTATGCTGGAAATCACTTTTGACGGTGAAATTCTTGCCGCTCATATTAAAGATTCCGATGCTGAAATTTTAAAACTGCCTGCATTATTAATAGGCAAAAATATTTTTGAACTTACTAACGAATTTCTTGCAGAAAAAACCAGACTCAGTATTTCCAGAGTTATTGAAACAAAATCAGTTGAAACTTTTGAGTTTACAATTAAACATCAAAATAAAGTTCACTTCTTTGAATCTCGTTTTGTTATTTCGGGTGCGGCATCTGTTATTGTTATGCTTCGTGATATCACCGATAGAAAAGAGGGTGAGAAAATGCTGATTAAAGCTAAAAACGAAGCTGAAAAATCTGATAAACTTAAATCAGAATTTCTTGCGCAAATGTCACACGAAATCAGAACACCAATTAATTCTATTTTAAGTTTTACTTCACTTATTAAAGAAGAAATGATAGACAAAGTTGAAGATGATCTGAAAGTATGTTTTGATGTAATTGATAATGGCGGACACAGATTAATTCGTACAATCGATTCAATTTTAAATATGTCACAGCTCCAGAGTGGAACTTATCAGCCAATATTTACCGAAGTTGATATGGATAAAGATGTTTTAAGAAATGCAGTTGCAGAATTAAAACAGAGAGCCAAAGAGAAAAATCTTGAACTTGAATATACCCTTAATACACAAGATGCAATTGTAAAAGCTGATAATTATACTGTGGGACAGATATTTATAAATCTTATCGATAATGCAATTAAATATACGGAAGCCGGTAAAGTAAAAGTAAATGTGAAGAGAAATGAAAGTCATAAACTGGTTATAGATGTACAAGATACCGGAATAGGAATTTCGGAAGAATATATTCCAAACCTTTTCAAACCATTTTCACAGGAAGAATCAGGTTACACCAGAAGATACGAGGGTAACGGACTCGGCCTGGCGCTGGTTAAAAACTATGTGGAAATAAATAATGCTTATATAGAAGTTGAAAGCAGAAAAGGGGAAGGAACCAAATTTGGCGTAACGTTTAATTAAAAAAAAGAGAAGTAGTTTCTACTTCTCTTAATATTTTTTCTCTTTTATTAAAATACCTTTTTTATATTCAGCTTCTCTTAACAGATTCCCGTTTTCATCGTAAGAAAAATAGATTCCATCCAGTAAATCGTTTTTATAATTGAAGTATTCTGAAATTTCACCATTTTCGTGGTACCAGGTTGACAGACCGTTTTTTTTGCCCATCTTTAAAGTTTCCTGCGATAAAATATTTCCGTTTTCATAATAATATTTAGAAACACCGTTAATTAAACCGTTACTAAATTTTCTGTCTGATTTTATTTTACCTGACTGATAATATTTTTTTTCTGAACCGTGAAGATGATTGTTAAGATAGTTTGCGTCGCTAACCAGAATTCCTTCAATATTATAAAGCTTTTCGTTGCCTTCTTTTATTTCCAGATGATATTCAGTTGCGCTGGCAAGAGTTCCGCCATCGTGAAAAGAGTAACAGAGACTATCGATTTTTCCTTTTTTGTAAAAGTTGATCGATTTTAAAAATCCGCTTACATAATAATCGCGATTTTCGCCGTTAAGTATTCCTTCTTTGAAGCTGGTTTCCTTTTTCAGAGTTCCTTCATCATAAAACTCATCAAAAGATTCTTCAATTTTCTGGAACCTTCCGGCAACATCATATTTTTCCCGTTTTACAATTTGGCCGTTAACATAATTATCAATTAACCTGATTGAGCCATCGGAATAATACATATAAGAAATACCGTGGAGTCTGTCGTTGGAATAATTTGCTTCAAGGGAAACAACTCCGAAATCATAGTAAACTTTACTAAGTCCTTCAAGTTTTCCCTGAACATAATTTTTTTCAACTTCCACTTTTCCGTTTTTGTAAAAGGTTTTGCTTAACCCGTCCAGAAGATTATTTTTATAACTGTGGATACCCTGAATTTCGCCTGTCTTGTAGTAATTTTTACTAAAACCTTCGCGAACGCCGTTTATATATTCCGGCTCAGACCAAAGCTCTCCGGTTTCGTAGTACCATTTTGAAATGCCGTGCAGTTTACCATCTATATACTGCCATTCCATACTTTTTGTACCATCTTCAAAATACCATACGGAGATACCTTGTTCAAGATCGTTTACAAAATTCCACTCTTTCCAGAGTTGGCCCGAAGAATAATATTCTTTATAGATACCGTTTCGTTTTCCGTTTTTATAAAACCCTTCCGATTTTATTTTTCCATCGGGGTAATAATTTTTTTTCAGCTCCTGAGCATTACAGAGGAACAATGATAAAACAATAAACAGAGCTAGGTTTTTTTTCATACTTATTCTTTAATCCACACAGTTTTAACATTTACAAATTCTTTCATTCCATAGTGAGAAAGTTCTCTTCCGTAACCGGAAATTTTTATACCGCCAAAAGGTAACTTTGGATCCGATTTTACCATACCATTTACAAACACTGCACCTGAGTTAATTTGTGTTGCAAATTTTTTCGCCGTTTCCATATTGGCTGTCCAGACTGAAGCTCCGAGTCCGAAAGGAGAATCATTTGCAATTCGCAGAGCGTCATCTTCATCTTTTGCTTTTATCAAAACTGCAACGGGTCCGAAAAGTTCTTCATCATAACCTGGTGTGCCTGGTGTTACATTTGTTATTATTGTTGCGGGATAGAAACAGCTGTCAGGATCTTGCGGTTTTCCTCCGCATAAAATTTCGGCTCCGGCTTCAACAGAATCTGTTACCTGTTTGTGCAGACTCACCATTAAATCTTTTCGTGCCAAAGGTCCGAGCTTTGTTGCAGGGTCTGTAGGATCACCAAGTTTTGTATTATCCATTGCTTCGGTGAATTTGGTTTTAAATTCTTCAAAAACTTTTTCAACAACAATAAAACGTTTTGCAGCAATACAGCTTTGTCCGCTGTTAAGCAAACGGGAAGCAGTTCCTGTTTTAACTGCGTTATCTATGTCGGCATCATCTAAAACTATAAACGGATCACTTCCGCCAAGCTCCAGAACAGATTTTTTAAGATTTTGTGCACAAGAGCCTGCAACAATTTTTCCGGCAAATTCACTACCTGTTAAAGTTGCAGCCATTACATATTTATGATCAATTATTTCAGAAACTTTTTGAGGAGCTGTTAATAATGTTATGAAACAGCCTTCAGGAAAACCTGCTTCGGTAAAAACCTCTTCAATTGCAATTGCGCTCATAGGTACGTTTGATGCGTGTTTCAGGAGTCCGGTATTTCCGGCCATAAGAGCGGGAGCTGCAAATCTGAATACCTGCCAGAAAGGAAAGTTCCAGGGCATAACAGCTAAAATAACACCAAGCGGATCAAACTGTACAAAACTTTCAGTTGCATCGGATTCGATAATTTCTTTGTTCAGAAAATCTTCTGTGTTGTTTGCATAATATTCGCAGACAAGCGCACATTTTTCTATTTCGGAATTTGACTGGGTAATTGGTTTACCCATTTCCATTGTAATAATTTCAGCATATTTATCTTTGTTTTTTCTTAACACATCTGCGGCTTTTAACATCAAAGCTTTTCTTTCAGAGAACGAAGTATTTTTCCATTTCAAAAATGTATTTTGAGCTAAAACTATTTTGTTTTCCATTTCTTCGGGAGAAATTTCATCAAAAGTTTTTATTGTTTCATTAGTAGCAGGATTAATAGTAGCTAACATTTTAACCTCTTTGTTATTTAGATTAGGTCTAACTTACATAAATTAAAACCAGTTTTAAATAATTATCGCCAAATAATTTAAAAATAAAAGCTAGTTGTCCAAATTTTTATATGCGTTTGTTAACAAAGGTTTTTTCTGCCCGATAATATCTTTGCAAATTATCTCGTAAAATTATAAACGGAGACGTAATGGAAATTAAAAATTTTCGTCTTAAGCACAAACTGATTTTAAGTTTTTTACTGGTTGGAATAATTCCAATTTTAATAATGGCTTTCATAAATAATTTTTTAGTTGGCGATGGGTTTGAAAAACAGGCATTTGAACAGCTTACATCGTTGAAAGAAATCAAAAAGAATCAAATTGAAACATATTTTGGTGAAATTGGAAAGCAGTCAATAACTTTTTCTGAAGATTTGATGGTAGTTGAAGCAATGAAAGAGTTCAAGGAAGCATTCCATAATATTGAAAAGGATTTAAGAGTTCCTGCATCTCGATTAAGTATTATGAAAAATAATGTGAAGAACTATTATGAAAAAGAGTTTTTAGGCAGGTTAGAAAAAAACACCAACAAAAAAGAAACTTATGAAACATTTTGGCCGGATGAAGACAAAACTCTTATTCTTCAGGATTTATATTTTGCATCTAACCCAAACGCTGTAGGTGAAAAAGAAAATATGGATGATGCTGGAGACGGAAGTAAATACAGTAAAATACATTTGAAGTATCATTCTGTAATCCGGAATTTTTTACGCAAATTCGGTTATTACGACATTTTTCTTGTAGATGATAAAACCGGACACATAGTTTACTCTGTTTTTAAAGAAATTGATTATGGGACAAGTTTATTATATGGCCCGTATAGCAATACAAATTTTGCCCGAGCATTTAGTAAAGCCAGAGAAGCAACAGAGCCGGGTTTTATAGTTTTGGAAGATTTTGAAAATTATCCTCCTTCTTATGCTGCACCAGCTTCTTTTATTGCATCACCTGTTTTTGATGGCAATAGAAAAATAGGAGTTCTTTTATTCCAAATGCCAATTGATAAGATTAATGAAATAATGACAAATAGTGGCAAATGGAAAGAGACGGGGTTGGGAGAAACAGGGGAAACCTACCTTGTTGGAAGTGATTTTAAAATGAGAAGTAACTCCCGATTTTTGGTTGAAGATAAAAAATCCTATATAAACTATTTGAAAGAGAGCGGAGTTCAGAAAAAGACGCTTGATGAGATAGAAGCACATTCAACATCAATTTCTATGCAGGAGGTGAAAACCGAAACAGTTGTTGAAGCTCTTAAAGGACAAAAAGGACAAAGAGTGATTAAGGATTTCAGAGGAGCTTCTGTTTTTAGCGCATACGCACCAATAAATATATTGGGAATGAACTGGGCAATACTTGCAGAAATTGATGAAGATGAAGCAATGGAAACATCATCAAATTTAATTTTTGTTCAGATAATAATAGCCTTAATAATTGTTGTACTTGTTGTTTTTTTAGGGCTGGTTACCTCCAGGAAAATTGCAGATCCGGTTGAAGATGTTGCAGTAAAACTTTCCGAAGTAAGTGAAAAAGGTATTACGTTTCTTGGAAGAGAGCTTGAAAAACTTTCCACCGGTGAAATATCGGATGATGTGAATTTTAAATCAGAAAAAATGGAAAAAATTTCTGATGATGAAGTTGGAGATCTTATTGATAGTGTGAACTCAATAATTGAAAATACTGCCGATAGTTTTGAAATGTTTGATGTAACGAAAAAGAAAATCAGAAGTCTGATAGAAGAAACTGAAAAACTTACAAAAGAGGCTCATGACGGAAACCTAAATTATCGTGGTGATTCTATGCGGTTTAGCGGAGCGTACAGAGAGCTTGTAGAAGGCGTTAACGGAACAATTGACGCAATAGTTAAACCATTAAATGAAAGCTCCAGAATGCTCTCTGAGCTTGCTACAGGCGATTTGACTGTCGGATCTGAAATGGAGTTTAAAGGGGACTTTCAGATTTTGATAAATGACATTGGAAAATTGAAAGAATCACTATCGCAAATAGTGTTTAATCTTAAAAATGCTGTTTTTGAAACTAAAAATGTTGCTGCGGAAATTTCTGCGAGTACAGAAGAGATGGCAGCAGGCGCTTCTGAGCAATCTGCCCAGGCTTCAGATGTTGCAAGTTCAGTGGAGGAAATGACCTCAACTATTTTGGAAACAAGCAAAAACACAATTCACGCTGCAGAAGAAGCAAATTCAAATAAATTAAAAGCTGACGATGGTTCCGGAAAAGTTATTGATACTAAAAAAGGAATTAACACTATTGTTGATTCAACGGATAAAACAAGCGAAATAATTAAATCACTCAATTTAAAAGCAGATCAAATTGGTGAAATAACGCAGGTAATTAATGATATTGCCGATCAGACAAATCTGCTTGCACTTAATGCGGCTATAGAAGCAGCAAGAGCCGGCGAGCAGGGAAGAGGTTTTGCCGTGGTTGCAGATGAAGTTAGAAAACTGGCTGAAAGAACAACAAAAGCAACAAATGAAATTGCTGAAACAATAAAAGGAATTCAGCAGGAAGTTAGAGAGGCTGATCATTCAATGGAAGATGCAAAAGAATCGGTTGAAAGCGGTCTTGTTTTAATTAATGAAGTTTCGCAGGTTTTTAATGAAATATTAATCGGGAGTCAGAACCTTACAGATTCAATTAATCAGGTTGCAACAGCAAGTGAACAGCAATCATCAACTGCTGAAAATATGAACCAGAATATCACAGGTATAACAAATGTTACCCGCGAATCAGCAGAAGCGCTGCAGCAAATTGCCTTATCTGCAGATAACCTTGAGGGAATGACAGAAAGTTTATCCGGTATTTTGGGGAATTTTAAGTTTGAAGAAGAATCATAAAAAATTTTTCAACGAATCTGAGTTGAGAAATTCTTCAAAAGGTGATTTTATAAATTTTATTTTATTCGAGAGTGATTCAAATTTTTGTTTCACTTTCGAATTCATTTTTGGGTTAACCACTATAATTTCCGTATCAGGTGCAAGATTTTTTTTGAAAAGTGCTTTTATGTGAATATCTGCATAGGAAAGTGAATATCCTATTATAATAATTTTTTTTGCCGCTCTTATTTCTCTGGAAGCTTCATTTCTTAATTGCGATAAAACAGGCTGCTTTAAGTTTTTTACAAAAGTAGGGGGCATTATTAATGTCTGAAATTCCGTGTGGTCAATTGGACACAAAAACTCATATTCTTTTTTATCAGGATAAGTGTAGCCGAGAAATTTATTTTTTTTCAAATCGATTTTTCTGTCCCAGGGAGTTAACATAACCTGATTACAGCAGTTACAATATTTCCAGTTCAAACTACCGTGTATTTTTATGATTTTAAACAAGTGGGGGAGTTTGTCTGCTTTCACCGGAAGGGGTTCGCGCGGATTAACCCAGAAATGATAGTTTGATAATTGATCGATATGTTCATAATTCATAAAATTTATGCAATAATCGATGTAATTGTTTTGCTGATAAAGATCATTAAATGCCTGTTCCAAAAGAGTATCGTAATTAAGAGTAAGAAGCGAAATATTTTTGTTTGTTTCTTCAATCTGGTTCCAGAATTCAAGATAACAGTGGCTCGGTTTATTTGTTTTGTAATTTACAACGTAGTGAATGAGCTTAATTAAATATTCTTTTAATGTAAAAATATACGAATTAGAATAAAATGAGTTCAGACTCTCACGCTGATAGAGAAAATAATCGAGAAATCCGAAAATGGCTTCTAATTGAGGATAGTTTTTTTTATTTGTGACAGAAAAATTTTCACGTATAAACTTTACAACAGCACTTCCAATTTCAGAAGATTCAATTTCTTCATTTTTTCCATCCAAAATAATTGGTAAAATATCTTTCTGAAGTGGTACGCCATCCGGGTAAGATGCGCCGGCGCCCAGTAAAATAACTGCGTCACGTTTTTCGGGGTATTTGAAGAAGAATTCTTTTTCCTGACTCATAACCAAACTCAAATTTTTTCGGTTTAATTTATGAAATTTGTAGCAAAAAGGGGAGTGAGATATTTTGCAGTTAAGAAAATAAAAATTGTGAGGGATGAAATAATCGGGTGAAATTTGGTTTGCGCAAAAATTCACCCGATCAAAGCTATTTACTCATTTCAATGACAATTAGTTTTTTATCTTTTTCATTTTTCATATTTGATGGTTTATAGGCCATTTCAAATATTGTCATTTTTTTGATGTAGGCTTTATACTTCATTTCAGCTTTTTTAATTTCTTCTGTAAGATCGCCACCTTTAAGAGTTACAAGGTAAGCTTTGTCTTTTATCAGGGGAAGAGCGTATCTGAAAAGAATTATTAATGGAACCGTAGCTCTGCTTACAATCAGATCAAATGAGTCTTTGTGTTTTTCAATAAACTCTTTGTCTTCAACTCGGCTGTTTTCAACCTGAATGTTTCCGAGCATTAGTTTTTCTCTAAATTCTTTTACTGCATCGGTTTTTTTCTGAATCGAATCAACCAAAACTCCCCGCATAAGAGGGTTCATAATTGCCAGTGGGATTCCCGGAAAACCGCCACCGGTTCCTATATCTAAAAACCTGCGAGATTTTTCGGGTAAATACTTATTAATTAAAGCACAAATAAACAAGTGATTTTCAACTACGTTTTCTGTGTCTTTACGGGAAATTAGATTTACTGCATCATTTTTTTGAATAATTAAATCAGCATAGTTAGCAAACCTTTCCAGCTGATGCATTTCCGGGTTAATTTCATTATCCCAGAATAATTGTTTTAATTGGCGCAGATAGAGTTCCTTATTATCCATATACCCCTTTGAAATTAGTTTTTCAAATAGATTAATAGTACTGAAATGTCAGAAGGTGTTACTCCGGAAATTCTCGAAGCCTGACCAATAGTTCTTGGTTTTACCTTTGAGAGTTTTTCTCTTCCTTCAAGTGACATATGTTTTATTTTAGCAAAATCAAAATCAAGCGGGATTTTGACTTGCTCCAGTTTTTCCATTTTAACAACAAGTTCTTCTTGCTTATCAATATAGCCTTCATACTTTAATTCAATTGAAACCTGGTTTAACGCAGCTTCATCTTTTAATAGTTGCTGTACCAGCTCGTCGGAGTTGATAAAATCTTCCTGTAAGAGAGACTCTAATTCTATTTCCGGACGTTTACTAAGCTTTGCAATAGTCTCAGATGCATCAATTCTATTGGAATTTTGCTTTTCAAGATAGGTGTTTATATCTTTTGCTTTAATCCTTATAGTATGAAATTTATCTTTTGCTTCATGTATTAATTTTTCACGTGTAGAGAATTCATCAAACAAAGCTTTTGGTATTAAGCCAAGCTCATAACCTTTTTTTAATAATCTTCTGTCGGCATTATCCTGACGTAAGAGCAATCTGTGTTCGGCACGTGAAGTAAACATTCTGTAAGGCTCGTTTGTAGATTTTGTTACAAGATCGTCTATTAAAACTCCTATATAAGCTTCACTTCTTTTTAGAACAAATTCTTCTTTGTTTTGAATTTTTAATGCTGCATTAATTCCTGCAATTAATCCCTGAGCAGCAGCTTCTTCATAACCGGAAGTTCCGTTTATTTGTCCGGCAAAGTATAATCCTTCCACTAATTTGGTTTCAAGTGTAGAATCAACCTGATAAGGAGGAAAATAATCATATTCAATTGCGTATCCAGGCATAATTACAGTCGCGTTTTCCAATCCTTTTATTTGGGAAATAGCTTCAAGCTGAATATCTTCCGGTAAAGATGTTGGAAAACCATTTAAATATATTGAATCACTTTCTAAGCCTTCAGGCTCTAAAAATAGCTGATGGCTTTTTTTATCTGAAAATCTTACAATTTTATCTTCTATACTCGGGCAGTATCTTGGTCCGGAACCGGTAATTAATCCGGTAAATAATGGAGAACGATCAAATCCTTTTTGTAATATTTTATGAATCTCTTCATTTGTGTAAGTTAAATAACAGCTTACCTGTGGTAAAAAAGGAAATTTTGATTTATCTGTCTGAAGAGAAAACGGAATTGCATCTTCATCGCCGGGTTGTTCTTCGAGTACTGAAAAATCGATAGTGTTTTTATCAAGTCTTGGCGGAGTTCCGGTTTTTAAGCGACCACTTTCAAAACCCATACTAACTAAAGATTCTGTGAGTCCTTCTATATGTTTATCACCTTTTCTTCCACCCTGTTCAGAATCTTGTCCTGTCCACATAACACCATTTAGGAAAGTCCCGGAACAAATTATTAATGCTTTACATTTATACTCATTTCCGTTATCTGTTTTTATTCCTGTAATTTCCCCATTATCAGAAATTGCACAATTTACAGACTCAGGAATAATTTGTAATCCTGAAGTTTCTTCAACAACCTTTTTTGCTTCCTTGGGATATAAATCTCTATCTGATTGACATCTTCCAGCCCAAACTGCCGGACCTTTAGATTTATTTAAAGTTCTAAATTGAATTCCCGTTTTATCGGCAATAATTCCCATTACGCCGCCGAGTGCATCTATTTCGTGAACCAGATGTCCTTTTGCACTTCCCCCAATTGCAGGGTTACAAGAAAGCTTTCCGATTCCTTTATCGTCGATATTAAATAAAGCTGTAGAGCAACCCATTTTAGCTGCAGAAATAGATGCTTCAATTCCTGCGTGTCCGCCACCCACAACTATTACATCAAATTGTTTCATATTATTCTTTCTGTTTCACGTGAAACTTATTCGAAAGAGATTAAATTTTTTCTCTGCTTAGGTTCCACGTGAAACATCGATTCAGTTATTTCACAAAATTATATTTATTTGTTTCACGTGAAACTTTAAATTTATCGATAAGTTAAGTTTATCAGTTTTAAATTATTCTTTTGCTTTTTATTTACCAATACAAAAGTTGTCAAAGATGTTATTTAAGATATCATCGGTAGTTACAGTACCTATTATTTCGCCAAGTGAATCAATTGAACTTCTTAAATCAACCGAAACAAATTCACCAGTCATATTCATATTTAAACTTTCTTTAGCTTTAAGCAAGTGTTCCTTTGCTTTTTGCAAAGCCGCATAATGTCTGATATTGGAAACTACAGCTGAACTTTCACTATATGTTTTTGTATGAAGATTTTTCTTATTTAATTCTTCAAACAGTTTATCTACTCCTTCACCGGTTTTTGCTGAAATAAATATTTCATCTTCTTTCTCTTTAACATCAGATAAATCAGATTTATTAGCAACAATCATTACCCGATCTTTTTCTGTTAAAGAGTAAACTTCTTCAAGAAGTTTTTTATCAATTCCATTTACAACATCATAAATAAATAAAATAATGTCGGCATCTTCAATTGATCTTCTGCTTCGTTTTACTCCTTCTCTTTCAACAATATCTTCTGTAAAACGAATTCCGGCTGTGTCATAAAATCTATATAAAATACCATCTATTGATACATCTTCTCTGATAACGTCTCTTGTGGTTCCCGGGATTGGACTTACAATAGCTCGCGACTCTTTTAATATATAGTTTAACAATGATGATTTGCCGACATTTGTATGACCGGCAAGCGCAACATTTACTCCGTCGCGAATAATTCTTCCGAAATTGTAAGTATCAAGTAATGTAGAAATCTCTTTTACAATTTCATCAATCCGGGAAATCATTTTTTCCGAAGGTAAAAACTCAAGATCCTCTTCTGCAAAATCCAGCTCCAATTCAATTAACGAAGATGAATTAACCAATTCGGTTCTTAAAGTTTCTATTTTCTGAGATAATAATCCGTCGAGTTGATTTCTGGCTCCTTTTAAAGATGCTTCTGTTCTTGCATTAATTACATCAGCTACAGCTTCCGCCTGCGCAAGATCTATCTTTCCATTTAAAAAGGCCCTTTTCGTAAATTCACCAGGTTCTGCCAAACGGGCGCCTGCAGAAGTTAAAAGTGAAATAATTTTTTTTATTACAATCTGGCTGCCGTGTGTGCTGACCTCCACAGAATCTTCACCAGTATAACTGTACGGATTCTTAAACACGGAAACTAATACATCATCAATTGTATTGGACTCAGAATCTAAAATTCTTCCATAATTTATAGTATGGGTTTTACATTCCGATATTTTTTTAGCGCCCTTAAAAATTTGATCGACAATGGAAAAGCTCTCTTTTCCACTCATCCGTATTACGGAAATAGCTCCGGCGCCTGAAGCGGTTGCCAAAGCTGTTATTGTATCGTCGTTTATTGAATACATTTGAGGATGTAACCTCTCATAATAAAAATAGAAAAACTAAATTGCAAAAATAAGTAAAAAAATAATTGTTTGCAAGATGATTATTTTGCTAACTCATTGTATTAAAAGGAGTTAAGAGAGTTTAGTCTGATTTAACTCCTTTGCTAAGCCGGTTTTGAAGTTTTGTCATACTTTTTGACAAAATTACAGACCCGATGTCAGACAATCTGTAATTATTTCATAGCTGTAAAATAATTTTCTTCAGAAATTGGCAAAAAGGGAATTGGCACGCAGTTTGGAT
>JBGRQB010000088.1:0-16617 GCA_041725875.1 Rhodothermaceae bacterium | reverse complement strand
CAGAGATATTGCTAAAAAATGGAAGACTACTTTACCTAATTGGGGGATGATTATTTCTCAATTATCTATTAAATTTGGGGAACGACTTTCGCCGTTCCTATAAAAAACAAAATTTCCCGTTTACACAAACTTTGCGACAGTCTCTAAGTTTATTAAAAACTTATCTTACTGACTCCGAATTAAGTTTTGAATAAATTCCAACCAATAATTCCATTAACGATATCTCCAATGACTTTAATTGCCGCATTTATTGCTCTTTCTGCTAATACTAAACTAATACCTTCTAAAGCAGTCAAAACCATCTTCATTGATCTTTGATGCATTCGAAGCAAAACAATCCCTTGTTCTTCCGAAATTTTTCCAGTTTTCTTCCACATCGATATTTCTGCAATATTTTGAACAAACTTTTTTGCTTCACTTTCAGCAAAATCTTGAGCCTGTTGCCAATTATCTCCAAGCACATTTTGTATAGCACCTGTTACTTTTTCTATTAAATCATTAATTTCTAGATCATTCATTTGATATTCCTTTGATTAAATAGTAATTATTCTGGTTGCTCTTGATTCCATTTCATATAGACCAAATGTTTTATAATAGCCTTAAAAGACCTTTCCATTGCAGTTTTAGCCGACACAAACATCTTCTTATTAAAGGAACCTTTATGTAACTTTTCTAGATCATCATATTGTAAAAGAAGTTCGTTAAAATTTTCCGTAAGAGGCGTTCTTATTAGCCCATCTTCCAAAGCTGTCGCTCTAACAATTAATGCCTGAATTTCTCCCTTTATATCAAAATAAAATTGCTGATTTTGTTCATACGAACCAGCCAAAAGCCCTTTACTTTTAATCACTTCTTCTATATGAGTAATTGTTTTTACTTCAATCTGGTGAACAGATTTATCCATTATAGCGTCATATTCCCCCACTAGTTTTACTTTAACTGCACACCCTTCTAAAACCAAGAATAGAATGAAAAATACAACCCATTTGATATGTTTTTTTTGTTTTGTAAATACAAACATTCGTTTTCTCCTTTTTGGTTAACAAATTTTAGAATTAGCTTGATGGCTTCCAAGCTGATATACCGTAATAAGCAGCCACTATAGATGTTAGAAATGTTTCGATCCAAATAATAAGTGTTTGATTGTTCTTAATTATTGTCATTATTCCTTCGCTAGCTGATTCTTCATTCGTGATAATTAATCCATCAATAAAAGCAAAAATAAAAACAACAATTAATGAAGTAACTATTGTATAAAGGGAAATATAGGCCATCTTCCTCCTGTTATGAAATCTGTTTAATGCAATAGTAATCAGTTTTTCTTTGTCTTCATTTGATATACCATCGTCTTTAACAATTTCAATCATTTTTGTCAGAGGATCTTGCCCAGATTCACACATTTTACTCTTACCTATTGGAACAACAGAGTTTTCACTCATTTCTTTACCTCCTATTTTAAATCATTAAATACCTTAAAGGTTAACTATTAAGATTTTATCAGATACTTTTTCTAGATATCCAACTTAAGGGATGAGTTTGAATAGTTGTAATGTTGGAAGGAATAATATTTCTTAGATCAAGATTTGATGTAAGAAGTTAATGCAAAGAAAACAAAAAAAACTGTAGTTCAATAGTTGAAAACCATCATTTTTACATTATTTAACAGCCTTTTGATCAAAAATGTCTCATAATGAATCAAAACAATAATTTCAAAATATTTAATACCCTTTTAAAAAAAGCCCGAATATGATTTACATCGGGCTTTGCTTTATTTTATGATTTATTAAAATTAATTTTTATTAACTACCTTACCCTTTTCATCTAACATTTCAATTTTGGGATTATTTTCTTTGTCTATATAAATCTTTATTCTTGGTTTGCCGCTCTTATCATTAATAAAGAGCCCAACATCTTTGTTCATTTTTTTTCCTACAAACATTCTGTCTTCAGGTAACAAACCTTCCTTTTTCATTTTCAGGTAAGCTTTTCTTTTATCTTCTCTATTTCTTAATTTTTGCAGCTCTTCAAATCCTTTATTTCTTTCTTCATAGCCATTTTCTACTGGATAATCCCAAAACTGGATTCCATAAGTTCTTAAATCCTTTTCTGTATTTTCAATATATCTAAGCTGCATAACCTGGTCATCTCTGTATTTGTCTACTGAAAGAACCAATCCGGCTTCTTTATCATTTCCGTCATAAACCAATCCGCCACACTCATCACCAACAGCATTAAAGAAAATCATACCAGCCTGTCTTTCTCTTTCAGGAAGAGGTTTTCCGTTAATTATTCCCTGATGTTGCCTTTTACTGTTACTGATCACCAGTTTAAGATCTCCGTTATTTTCTACAACATTTATTCTTTCAACATTAATTTCTTCAAAATCTGTCTTATCAGATTTATTCAGGAAATATATATTGGATGCTATTAATGCAATGGTTAACAACAGACAATAGATTTTCAAATACTTAAGTTCTTTTTCCGTTTTACTGCTCATATTTTACCTTTTTGTTTTACACATATTTTTATAGAAAGCTTATTCCATAAATGTGATATTAGTTAATTAAATTAGTCCGAATGTATAATATTTAACCCTGTACTTAATAAGTTAATGGTTTTTGATAAATACTTCAATAAAGAGAAAATTAATTTTTGTCAGATAAAATTTTAGGAAATAAAAAAGCCTCACTTTTGGTGAGGCTTAATTTATTGTTATTAGTGTAGTAATCTTGTTTCGTCGTGGTGTGATTCGAGCTGCATCTGGTCTTCATTTCCGTTCATCTTAAACATAGAAACCATTTCTGATAAGTTGGTTGTAAGTTTGTTAAGATCGTCGGCTGTTATTGCAACCTGCTGAATTCCTTCTGCGGTTTCATTGGTAACATTGGTAATGCCTTCGATGTTTGCGCTTATCTGTTCAGCTGTTGTTGATTGCTGTTCTGCTGCAGCTGCTACCTGACCAATAACTTCATTGGCCTGAATTGCGCCGTCCTGAATCTCTTTTAACTGATCGGCAATTGCAGCAGTAAGTTTTTTACCTTCTTCAACTGTGTTCATAGATTCTTTCATAGCGTGATCAGCTTCAACCGCTTCTACCTGAATACCTTTAATTGTTTCACCAATCTCTTTGGTGGCTTTTGTTGTTCTTTCGGCAAGTTTTCTTACTTCATCTGCAACAACTGCAAAACCTCTTCCCTGCTCACCTGCTCTTGCAGCTTCAATTGCAGCATTTAACGCAAGCAGATTTGTCTGATCAGCAATATCATCAATCACCTGAGTGATTTCACCAATTTGTTCGGTTTTGTTAGCAAGTGATTCAACAACTACTCCGGTTCTTTCAGTCGAGCTGGCAATGTTATCCATTCCCACAATTGTTTCTTCAACTTTTTTAACACCTTCTCTTGCTCCGCCGCCGCTTTTGTTTGATACTTCTGCTGCAACGTTTGCATTTTTGGCAGTTTCAACAACTGTTGAAGCCATCTGTTCAATTGCAGTTGCAACTTCTTCTGTCTGAGCACTCTGTTCCTGCGCACCATCAGCCATCTCTTCGGTACTTGCTTAAATCTGTGAACTTGCACTTGCTGTTGCTTCAACTGCGTCTCTTACTCTTAATATCATTGATCTTATATTGTTTACAGACTGATTAAATCCGTCATACATTTTCGCAATGTCGTCACCTTCTTTTTCAGAAGTAACAGAAACACTTAAATCACCTTCTTTAAATTTGTTCATTGCTTCTAAAAGTGTTCCGGTTGATCTGTTAAGGTAGTGGTACATCTCTTTTATTTCACTAACGTCAACTATAGATTCGATAGCGCCTGTGATATTTCCGTTCTGATCTTTTACCGGTCCGGCAGTATATTGAATATCGTAACGACCGCCATTCGGACGGGCAACTGTTTCTTCGGTAATTTGATCATTCTTTTTCATTGCCTGAGCACAAGCACATTTTTCGGTGTTACAATCGTCTGATTTAAATCTGTCATAACACTTGGTTCCGACAATATTTTCCTGAGTATCGCCTACAAGTTTGGCTCCGACTTTATTTATATATTGAATCTCATATTCTTTATCAATTATAAAAACAGGAACGGCTAATGCTTGCAGGTAATCGAGTTGTATTTTAATTTTTGCAACCATATCATTAAAGTTACGCGTAAGCTTTCCAATTTCATCTGTATTGTCATTAACAAGATGAATATCAGTATCGCCCTGAGCAACTCTTGAACTGGCGTCGGTTAATTTTTCAACAGGGTCTGTTAAAATTTTTGATATATAAAATCCTACCAAAAGAATAACTACAGAAAGAATGATTACTATGATTAATACATCGCGGGTAATTGCAGTTAATTCTTCTTCTACATCATCAATGTAAATTCCGCTTCCCAAAATCCATTCCCAGCTGGCAAAGCCTTTTATATACGATTCTTTTGGAACATCTTTGGTTTTACCCGGTTTCGGCCACATATATGATACATAACCTGCACCTTTTGATTTTGCTTTTTGCTGACTTTCAACAAAGAAAAGTTTTCCGTTGGAGTCTTTGTTGCCCAGACAATTAGTTCCAATCAATTCAGGTTTAAGAGGATGCATTACCATTATTCCGTCATAGTTAAACATCCAAAAATAGTTGTTTCCTTCAAAACGCAAGCTGGTCAGCATTTCTTTACATTTTGTTTTTGCCTCTTCTTCGGTTAATTCCCCTTTTTTAAACTTAGAGTGAAAAGTTTCAATTACCCCGTATGCCGTTTCTACAACGTTTCTGATTTCACGACGTTTTTCACTCACATAATTTTTTTCAACTACAGGCATTATGTACAAAAAATACAGCAGCAAAAAAGTAATTGGAGCCAGAAATGTCAGGAATTTGATTTTAGACTTGATTTTCCAATTTTTAAGCGTTTCGAATCTCATATATCTCCCCATATAAAATTGATAAGATAATAGGTTATTAAACATATAGATTATTAAAATTTGCAGGCTTTTATAATCTATAAAGCATTGGTTGTTAAGTATTTTAAAGGGCTGGCCTTACAAAATCGGTTTAGTCAGAATGTGACCCAAGGCATAACTCTATACTTTACTTAAAGTAATTTGTAATTATTACAAATTTAGAATAAATTCATTCAAAATACAACAAGGTATTTTTATAAATTATTCCGGGAAGAAAATTGTAAAAAAAACATTAATTTACAATAGTAAATTGTTAAATAATTATAAAAAAACAGGCTCTCGCCTGCTTTTTTATCGAATTAACACAGTTAATTACGAAATATTATGCTTAATAAGTTTTATTCGGTTTCTGTTTTCAACACAAAAAGTGCTGTAAACCCATATATTCCCGTGAATAATATAATACCGCATTCGAGTAGTTTATCTGAATTATTTTTCTTCTTAGCACGAAAAATATAGTAACATACAACTAAAATTAAGTGTAAGATTATAAACAGATATCCTGTAGAAGGGACAAAATTAAATTGCAGGTAGTTGCTTAATCCGCTGAATATAGTTATATCAAACGGAAATAATGCCGAGTAGATTTTTCCGGCTGCTGTTTCAAACTTATCTTCCCATTGTTCTCTGTAAGAATCAACTATTTCATAGTTTGTATCGGTAACCACAAGATCGATTTGATTCTCTTTTGTAATCACAAAGGTTCTGTACAGCAGGTTTCTTCTAAATTGAAGATTGTCTTTAAAATAGTTATAATTTTCTACCGGAATTTTCTGCAGTTCGTAGTTTTTATATTTTAATAAATATAGTTTGCTCGATTCAGAAACAACCACACCGTAAAATTCTCTTATAGAGTGTTCATATACTTCCATATAAGCAATTTTAACATCGGATGGAATTTCAATTTTTCTTACAAAAGGTTTCCCTTTTATCATTTTCAGATGAAAAAACTTTCCTTTGCTGTCTGTGATAAAATAACCTTCGTCAAAAGGTTTTCTTGCAGAAGGATTTCCAAACATTTTTTCTGCAGGAAAATTGAACCCAGCTTCTGAAAGTACTTTTGTAAAGAGTTCAGATTTAGGTTCATCTATAACATTTTTTTCACAGTTTATAAATTCCACTCTTTCATTTATTCTGAAAAAATCTTCAGGCATTGAAAGATTGATATTTCCCGAAGCACTTTCAAACAAAGGAAAGAGCTGCATCTGAGGTGTGGAGATTTGTCGCGGAGATATCTTTATAAACTGATTATGTCTTTTAAGAAGATTTGGTTCCAGCGCCTTTCCCCACAATGTATCTGGAAGTGTTCCGTCTACTGAAAGTTGTCTGAAGAAAAATATAGGCGCTAATTTATGCATCTCTTTTTGTGTTAACGACTTCCCTTTTGAATCTACTCGTTTGACAGTTTTATTTTCATATCTGTTAAAGAGAAAATCTTTTTTTACCGGACTGTATAATACAAACGGTGCTCTGATATTTTTTTCAAAAACCTTCCAATATAGATCGGGAAGAATTGTTCCCAAAATAAGAATACAAATTAATATATATCCAAGTCTGACTGATTTAATCATTTTTACTTACCCCCATTTTAAATCTTCTGCCGCTCCACAATATAAATGAAAAGCTAAAGAGAACAGCAATACTTACTAAAGGCAATATTCCTGAAAAAGCAGAATATCTTACACCGCTTGTCAGCAGCCATAGTATTGCCAGACCCACAATTCCGTGCACTATTCTTCTGCCCCAAACAGGTTCGAGAACCAAAGCTGAAACAGATGTGTATGTGATTAATCCGGCTAAAAACCATGGCAGAGATGTAAGTATCATACTGTTTACAATCTCGGCAGGAAAATATATGGATGATATAATTATCATAAGTAAAAGCCACACAAGTGAAAGCAAAGTAAGCAGACCAAGTGTGAAGCTCTGCATAACCAAAAGAATTTTATTTTCTTTTAGCGGAAGATGCAGTGTGAGTTTAAGTTTTTTGTTGATGATTTCCGGAACAAACTGCGCAAGTGCCAGTGCCAGTCCTGCAACAAGAGGTATATATCTGAACAGATCGTAATAAATATATCCTTTGCCTGATATTACATTCCAGAAAGCATTTGAATCATTAAAAGTGTTTGTTTGTTCTATATCAAAATAAAGATATACAATAACTCCCAGACCCAGAAGAGTGACAAATAAAAATGCCTGCTTTATTTTAAGCCATTCTTTATAAAATAATGCTCTGTACATTTATGCTCCTAATATTTTCCTGTAAGACCCAAAAACGCATCTTCCAGGTTCATTTCTTCTTTTGCAAAATCGGTGTAATTTACATCAAATTTTTTAAGGTAATCTCTGATCTTATTTTCTTCTGAAAATGAATAGATTTCATATTTATCTTTTATGATTTCATAATTTGATATCAAATCATTTTTTTCAAGTCCGAGCTCTTTACCGCTGTACTTGAATGTATATTTTTTGAAACTATCCATAAACTCGGTAACAGATGATTGAAGAAGTACATTGTTGTAATCCATAATTACGCAATCATCTAAAAAGTTTTCCAGATCCTGCAAAATGTGAGATGTGATAAAAACAGTCTTTCCTTCTGCAACTGCATATTCTCTTAAATATTCTACAAATAATTTTCTGTACCCTGTGTCAAGTCCCATAGAATAATCATCAAGGATAAGCAGTTCCGGGTTTTGTGCGAGTATCAAACCAAGTGCAACCTGTGATCTTTGTCCGCATGACATTTTTGATATTTTTTGTGTTTCTGTAACTTTAAGTTTGGCCATCAGTTCGTAATAGTTTTCTTTTTTCCAGTCAGGATAAAAACCGGAGTAAAACTTTTCTATCTGCTTGATATTCATAAAATCAAACTGAATATGACCTTCTATTAAAAATCCTATTTGTGCTTTTGTCTGAGGAGAAAGTTTGTGTGATTCTTCTCCAAAGATAAAGCAATTTCCGCTTCTTGGTTTCAAAAATCCGTTAAGTATATTTATGGTAGTTGTTTTACCGGTTCCGTTTTTCCCGAGTAATCCAAATATACTTCCCTTGTTTATATGAAAGTTAAAATCTTCATAAACAAGTTTACTTCCGTAATAATGTGTAAGATTTTGAACGTCTACTACTTTTTCCATTATATAATTTTATTTGGTGATAAAAAATGACTGTCCCGAAAGTCGGGACAGTCGTGTATAATTATTTCATAAAGATCATTTTTCTGGTGATCGATTTTTCCGGTGTGGATATTCTGTAGAAATAAATTCCTGAAGGAATTGTTGAACCGGAATTGTTTGTTCCGTTGTACTTAACTTTATAAGTTCCAGGCTGAGTTAATTCGTTGTAAACTGTTTTTACTTTTTCACCTAAAATGTTAAATACTTCAACTTTAACTTTACATTCAACCGGTACAGAGAATTCAATCATTGTACTTGGGTTAAACGGGTTAGGATAATTTTGTGATAAAGCAAGTGTTGTTGGAACTTCGTTTGTAATTTCTTCAACAGAAGTAAAGTTTGCATATTTAAAGATTGAAGAATTTGCACCGCAAGCCCAAAGAGTATTGTTTTCGTCATAATATAAAGCGTAAACACTCTGGTCTATTTCTGAGTTTTCAATATTTTCCCAGTTAGCGCCGCCATCAGTGGTTCTGTAGATGGTTTTTGAACCGGCAGCAACCCAGGTATTCTGGTCAATAATCTGAACAGCTTTAAGTGTTACAGTTATTCCTGGAATTTCTACATAATCCCAGTTCTTACCGCCGTCAGTGGTTTTAAGAACTAATTTTTTACCAACTGCAATACCAAACTGCGGATTTAAAAATTCAATATCTTCAATTGCTGAATAAGCCAGTGAAGAAGGAACATTATTTTGTGTAGCAGTATTCCAGGTTTTACCGCCATCTTCTGTGTAACCTAATGACAATTTCTTTCCGCCTGCAACTCCTGTAAGTGCTGTGCTAAAGTAAACTACGTTTAATTCTTCAGAGAAAGCAGATGTATTATCTTCCCAGGTCTGACCACCGTCAGTAGTAGAAGAAATAATAGGATTTCTGTTTTTGTCTTCACCAACAGTAAAACCATTATTGGCATCGACAAAAAATACGTCATTATAAGAAGCAAAGAAAGATGCACTTGCCGGAATTACTTCCTGCCAGGTATCGCCGCCGTTTGTTGTTTTAAGTAACTGACCTTTATTCTTTGAAGCAAAACCTAAGTTTTCGTCAACAAAAAACAGACCTGTAAGTTTTGGACATTTTCCATCAATACCAGTGTAAGATGCAGTCCAGTTGTTACCTAAATCTTCAGATTTCATTATCATACCGTAAAAACCGCCGGCAATTATTTGATTACCTTTTACAGACATTGTATACATATAAGCTGAAGGCAATTTGGAAATAAGGTTAAAACTGTTCCAGTCAGTATCAGAAGCATACAAAGCACTTCCGTTGCCAAGGAACCAGGATTTATTATTCTTTACAAAGATATCTTCAATTGAAGCACCGGCATCCACTTTAATTTGAGTCCAGTTCACACCGCCATCAGTGGTTTTAAGGAAAAGTCCGCCATCGATTGAGCTTCCGCCAACAGCAATACCATTCTGCGCATCTTTGAAGTAAACATCATAAATATTAACATAAGTTCTGTTTTCAGGAGCCTGATTCATATAAGTCCAGGTTTTACCTGCATCAGTAGATTTAAGATGAATAGAAGGCTGTAAACCTGCAGCATCACTTCCCCAGCCACTTGCATAAGCAGTTGTTGCATCTATAAATGTTACTGTTCTTAAATCACTTCTTGTATAAGGATGACCGCCAAGTTCGCCTACTGTTGACTTGTTCCAGTCAGTACCATTTTCAGTGTAATAAACATCTGTTAAATATTTACCGGTTACAACACCAACATTTTCAGAGTTAAAAGCAAAAGCTAATAAATCTTTTTCAGCTTGTAATTGTTTTGTCCAGTTTTCGCCGCCATCTGTTGTTTTGAAAACCTGTCCGCCTGTAGATTTTGATACCAAAGCATAACCAATGTTTTCATCTGCAAACCAGAAATCTGCAATGGTTCCGTTGGCATCTTTTAATGTATCTAACTGCCAGTTTTCGCCGCCATCAACAGTTTTTAAGAAAATTTCCTTTCCGGCTCCAATAAAACCTTTTTGATCAGTTGTAAAGAAAACTGAATATAAAGAACTGCTATATGGAGAGTTTTTAACTTCCCAATTTACACCGCCGTCATTTGTTTCATAAATACTACCGGAACTTCCAACGGTAAAACCTTTAGTTTCAGTAATAAAATGCACGTCAAACATACTTTTTAAATTACTTTCAACAACTTTCTGCCAGTCTTGAGCCTGAACAGAAACTGTTATAAATAAGAATAACAGTAAACATTTTCTAATCATTATATCTCCTTTAATTAATCGATAATTTTATGCCAAACATTAATAATTCGTTTTTTTCTACTGCCTTATTTCTTTCATAAAGCATAAATGGTTTTATTTTAATTTTCTCAGATATCTGATAATCAAATGCCAGTAATCCTTTTATACCGGAAAGATCATCTGCACCGAGAAAGAAATCTTTTTCTTTAGATAAATAACGTATCTGAAACTCAATGCCTGTTTTGTCATTTAACTGAACCGTACCAAATGTTCCTGCGTAAAAATCGGATGAAGTTTCTTTACTGAATTTGTTATCTATATATTTTGAAGAATCTGCTTTAACTGTTGTATAACCTGCTTCTAAGCCGAGCATTAATTTTTTGCTGCTGCTGTAGTTTAATCTTGCACCAAAAGTATGAGCTGTGCTGCTCCAGTTCCAGAGCAGATATTTTACATTTGAGTTTTGCGAGCGACTTTTTCTGCTGTACAAATTATATCCTAAATCCAAAGCAAAGTTTTTATCAAGCTTTATATTGGCAAGTATATCAGCAGCGCCGGCATCATAAACTTCTTTGCCATCTTCGTGATCTCTTAAAAGTGACTGCGGAATTATGATTCTTGTCTCTCCAGAAACATAATCTGCTTTTAATTTTATTCCGATGTTTTCAGAAATTTTCATATTACTGAAAAAAGAGAAAGAATTTTCTGTTGTAATATCTTTTTCCTCTTCATCTGAAGAAACAGTTCTTACAAAAACGTTATCCCCTCTGTGTCTGAAAATTTCGACTGACAAATTATTTACATCCTGAATTTTGATATTTTCTTTGTATGAAAAAAACTTGTAGGCAACTCCCAGATTAATATCTTCAGTAAGATCATAAGCTATTCCGGGATTTATAATAATTTCTCGGTTTGTTGATTCGGCAAAAGTGTAAGCATCTTTCAGACCGTCATCAACTGCGTAGTTTATTTTCAGACCCGCAGATAATTTCTCAGTTACATTAACGGAATAACCAAGTAAAATTCCGGGTCCGGAATATTTCATATTTCCGGTTGTGTTGTCGCGAAGGAAAAACGGATTTCCGGTGTAAGTTCTTTTTGTGAGAATTTTGTTGTTGTTCTTTCTTAATTCATAGGTGTAGTTAAATTTTCCGAAGAAAATTCCTGCACTTTTCAAATCTCTTAAGGTTGAAGCAACTGTAACAAATTTGTGAGTTCTTTCAGGTGAATATTCTTTTCGTAAATCTCCATATCCTGCTGAAAAAGCACTGGCGATATTTATCATTTCTTTTTTATAATCGCGTACCAGCCAGGCAGGATTATCAGAAAGCAGATAATCGGAATATTGAAATCTGTTATATTGAAGTTCACTCTCATAACTGTTGAAGCGGTCACCAACAAATTGTGAATAGTTCAGATTAAAGAAAGCAAACAAAAATAGTGTCAGAATAAAATTCATTTTTCTCATTTGTGATACCCCGGAGTTGGTTTCTCAATTATTTCCCAGTCAAGCAGGGCATCGTTGCTATCCATACCTGGAGCGCGTCGCTGAATAGATTTTCCGCTGTATCTTGGAGCACTCAACGCAACTCCCCTGTCCACTCTGTCATCAAGTGTCTGGCGATAAGTCACTTTTGATTGATACTCCACAGCGTCAATAATTGTATCTATATCAAGTCCGTCACTCCATAAGGTATCTTTCCCCGAAGTAAGAGCAATTACATCACTTGTTAAATTTATCATAAAATCTACGGTTTTATCAGATCTCATATTTATCAGATTTGCAACATTTTGGTTATCAATATCTATTGATGAATATTGGTTATAAAATTCCCAGTCAGCTCCCGAAAGATCAATTGATGTGCTTAAAATTGATTTATGATTTACAGCATCCTGTGCAAGAACCACAAATGTCTGCGGATGAATCGGGAAGTTTTTTTCTCCCGGTTTACCAGGAAATTTGAAAACATAAGTTGCGCCGTCTATATCACCATCGTCATCTTCATCAGCGCCCGGACCTTTTCTAACAATTCCCTCTTCCGAACGATTTCCGGAAATTCTTGTTATCATCATTCCGTCAAGATATCTTACTTCATCACTGTTATTGTAAAGTTCAATAAACTGATCGTAAAAGAAGAAGATATTGTTATCCGGACCCGCAGAATAGATTTCGTTTATTACAAGTCCGTTACCTGAAACCGGTAAAGCAACATATTCTCTGGTAACCGGCTGATACGGAGCTATTTCCACATTTTTATCACTGGTGGTAAGGATAACATTTTTATCAGTCGGATGTTTTTTTCTGATTGATATGTTATAATTTGATGCAGGCAGTCCGGTAATTTCCAGATAACCATTTTCATCGGCAAGGTGTTCAAATGAACCATATTCACTTGTTAAAATTACAATTGCACTATCAAGCGGCTCATTTCCCGAGCCATTGTTGTAAAGTACATTTATTTTGATTGATCCGTTTCCGTCTGGTGTAAGTGACATATCGTCATTACAACCGATAAACAGAAACAACACAACCAGACTGATTATATATTTCATTTAAATACCTCGTTTAAAATCATACTAAACTCAATTCCGTAAAAGATATCAGGATTACGTTTCTCTTCGGCATAAGTATCCGGATCAATCAAATATCTGTTTGTTGCCGGATCGTCAAGGAAGTTGTTTACATAAAATGAAACTTCGGCTCCGTTAAAGAGAGATTTACTCACGTTAAAACTAAAAAGCCATTTCGCGGGTTTGATTCGCTTGCTTTCTGAAAACGCTCTGCTGCGAAGTGCATCTTCATTTAACTTTGTAAGATCCACAGGAACAAGATCAAAGCTCTGATATGCCTGTCTGATAAGGTGTTCTGCTCTCAGGCTTACCCACAAACCAATTGTTTCATTTTTGTATGAGAGATTGTAATTCATTAAAATTTTATCGCGCCACTTCCCGCTCCTTTTATAAAGCATACCAAAGTATTCGCCATCTTCAATTTCGTAATTGTTTTCCTGCCCCAATCCCAAATCCGGATAAGGTTTGTAGCTTTGTCCGTTACCCGGATTTTTATTCCAGGAATATGAGAAAGTTACGTTCAGACTCGTATTAATTGCCTTAAATCTCACAGATTTTAATCTGGCTTCTATACCTTTACTGAAGTATTCTGCGCCGTTGAGGAGCAGACTGTAATTTCCCAGATAATAATATTTGCCGTCAAGTTTTCTGAATACGGGCTGAGTTTCTCCAAGCGGACCATTAAATCTTTTTGAGTAATAGCCTGTTACGGAAATACCAATTCTGTTAAGGAATTTGTGATCGAATGAAAGTTCATATTTAACTGATTCAGAAGCTTTCAGGTTTTCGTTATTTTGTGAAAAATTGAAATGCTCAACATTTCCCGAGACCGGGTTTTTCCAGTCAAGAACCTTTGGCATCGGGTAAATTCTGCTCATAGCAGGTGTTTTGGTGGATTTACCAACTCCGAATCTTATCTGACTCTGCTTGCTCAGATAGACAATCATATTTACTCTCGGATTAAGATAAACACCATGTTTTGCAGAGAAGAATTTCTTATCTCCTGAAAAACTTAAAGCTTCCGGCTGATACATATCGAGTCGCATACCGGCACTTATTTTCATATTAAACGGGTAGGACAATGTTATGTTATCTTCAGCATAAAGAGCCGCGGTTAAAAATCCGGGCACGTCATCAAAGCTTCTCGGACGAATTTTTGCATCTGCTCCATACGGATTAAAAAGAGTATCAAAAACAACTCCTTCCCCTGTGTTTGCTTCGTAGTTAAGCTGCAGACCCGCCATAAAATTGTTTACAGAACCGGAAAAGATTTTTTCATTTTCATATTCCAGTTTTGCTCCGATGTTCCATTCAAATCCCTTGTTGAACTTGGTTCCGTTATAAACAGAAACCGTATCTCCGTTTGGCAAAATGCGTAAATCGGATTGCACAAGTCGGCTCTTTTTAGAGTTGATTCTTTTGAATTTCACAAAAGTGCTTATGTAAAGTTTGTTTCTCTGATCAAGTTTTATATTTCTGGTATTGGATAGGCCCAGACTAAAAGATCTGTTGTAATTCTGCGTTCTGAATAAATCGTTCTTTGGTTCCTCTTCATCGGTGATAAACTGTCCGGAAAACTTCAATTTGTTTTTTACATTTTCAGTTTTTGTGGACATAGTTATTTGTCCGGTATATCTTGTGTATTCATCACCGTCAAGTCTTTTGTCGCGCTCACTTCTGGCAATATTCAGATTGTAATTCATAGTGCTGTTAAATGCCGGAAAGGAACCGCCGAAGTTTACTTCAGATGTATTTGGATTATTTTTAATTTTAACCCTGTGAGGTTTTTTACCACTTTTTGTAGTAATTTTTATAATTCCTTCTGTTAGGTCACCATATCTTACCGAAGGAACACCACTTATAACCTCAACCTTTTCAATGTTATCAGCGGGAATGGTTCTTAAATCTACACCGGCGCCCATATTGTTTATCCCAAACTTGCTTCCGGTAAGCAGTTCAAACTGCATATTTGCATTGTTCGATTCGGAAACACCGTCAATTATAACTTTTGTACCAAACGCCGATAAAGGATCAGATTCGTCACTTCGGATCGAAACCTGCGATGTTTTTCCCAGACCAAGATTTTTACTTTTCTGAATACCGGGAACCAGTTCAAGCACTTCTCTAATACTTGTAGCCTGCAAATGCTCAATTTCCCCTGACTTAATCACGGTTGTTGTGGGAATATTTAACGGCATTAATTCCTCTTCGGCAACTACCTCAATACCGCCCAAATTAAATACTTTTGGATCCAATGATATATTTATGGGGGTTGAGTAGTTTTCAATTTTTAGAAACTTTGTCTTATAGCCGATGTAGCTGATTTTCAAAGTGAAAACCTTAACAGCAGAAGCAGGAATGGAAAATCGTCCGTTTATATCGGTTGAAGAGCCTGTTTTTCCCGGAAGCAGAATTACATTTGCCCCATATAAAGGGGTTCCGTTGTTGTCTTTTATTGTTCCTTCTATTCTGTTATTTTTTATCTGTGCAAAACCTGATACAGATAAGCCTAACAGAACGAAAATTAACAGCAAAAATGCTGTTACAGATCTGTTTTTGAGCATTTTGTCTTTAAATTGTTGTTCTAAAAAGTATGTAGGGCTTGGGTGTTAGGCAGCCTGTGGAGGTGCCCTTAGAGAAAAGAAATTAAGGAAATGCTGACTCTTATAAAATGAGAGTTTATGTTTTGTCAGCTTAGAAATGTTTTTTAGTGCAAATGCAAAAAGAGCTGTAAAGATGACTAAAAGTGCGGTAAACGCAGAAAAAAGATAGATTTGCTTTATCTCTTCGTTGCTGTGTGAGTGATCTGCACCATTTGCATCTGAAGGATTACTATGAAAATGGCTGTGAATAACAATCTCACCGCTTGCGGTTTTATGCGCATGCAGGAAGAATGAATTTCCGACGGAAATAAGAGCCAGAGCCAAGATTAATAATATGTTCAGATATTTTTTTTGCATAATTCTAAAAACTATTTATCTAAACTTAGTCCATATAGAATTTAAAAGCAATGTATTATTATCTGCTTATGGTACTTTTTTGAAAAATTGATATTTTTATCAGTAATTATTTCCGGGACAAATAAAAAACTTGCCCCGGAGAACTCAGATTGAATCGCCTCGAAAGATTCAATCAGGAGAGTATTATGCAACTTTATTTAGCCTTTCGTTTCATTCTTTTGTATAAAAAGATTACTCCGGTAAAGGAAAGAATTGTTCCGCCTGCCATAAGCAGCAGGATTGCCGGCTCCCAGAGTCTGGAATAATAAATGAATGAAAAGTCGAGACTGTGCAGACCTTTATATAACCACCTGCGGATTCTGGAGTATTTATTATTGGTTTTTACAAGTTTTTTTTGAAGCGGGTCTATATAAAAAATGGTCTCTGAAGGATTATTAAACTTCATTTTTAATACAGGAAGCGCTCTTTTCATTTTGCGTGCGTAGTAATAGTTATCATATTCCTTCAAAACTTCAATTTCATCTATTTTGTTTTTATACAAACTCTCGATATATGATTTCATTTCCTGTAGAGGATCTGAATCACTTCTGTTTTGAAGTTTTCCTCCTGTCAGAGAATTGCTTTTAAAATTAGTGTTCTTAAAAACTGTGAAGTTTTCTCCTGCAAAACTTTTAATTATCAGGGTTCTTGTTCCCTGCTCAACATTTTCCAGATTTGAAAAGATATTTTCAAAATCGACCTGATTAACATT